>PXSF01000152.1 GCA_003022845.1 Halobacteriales archaeon SW_10_66_29
GTGTGGATCGTCGACCAGTCGTCGGCCTCGGCGGCGTCCCGGAGGCTGTTGGTCGGTGCCGCCAGCAGCTGTGAGACCAGCGAGTCTGCCATCGCCTCCACGGCGGCCTGCTGCTCCTCGTCCAGATCCAGCGTCGCGAACGTCTCTTCGAGCTCCCGGGCCTTGATCCGCTCGGCGCCCTCGTACATCGCGGAGATGACCTCGTCGGCCCGCTCGCGCTTGTACTGGGTCAGCAGCCGGGTGAACTCCTCGTCGACGATGCCCTCGACGCGCTCGGCGGCGGCCTCCCGGCGGCTCCGGGTCTTCTCCGTGACCGCCTCCAGCCGGTCGAGGTCGTACACCGTGAGGTGGTCGAACTCGTCGGCGCCCGGTGGGATGTCCCGCGGCCGGGTGATGTCGACCACGAACGTCTCGCCGGCCCCCGCGAGGGCCTCGCGGCTCACGATCCACTCCGCGCTGCCGGTCGCCGAGATGACGACGTCGGCGGCGTCGAAGATCGCCGGCAGGTCGTCGATCCCGGTCGGTTCGAGCGTCGCGTCCG
Source organism: Halobacteriales archaeon SW_10_66_29 (assembly GCA_003022845.1). Classification (GTDB taxonomy): domain Archaea; phylum Halobacteriota; class Halobacteria; order Halobacteriales; family Haloarculaceae; genus Halovenus. The sequence goes on from PXSF01000152.1 coordinate 542, forward strand.
TCGGCGCGGCCGTCGACGCGAGCGACTCGACGCGCTCGACCGTCCGGTTGGCCAGCACGAGTTCGTCGACGTGTGTCGCCAGCCGCTTGGCGGCCAGCTGCCCCATCTCGCCGGCGCCGACGACGGCCGCTGTCGCGCCCTCCAGCCCGTGGGTCTCGGCGGCCAGCTTGACCGCGGCGCTGGCCAGCGAGACGACCCCCTCATTGATCGCCGTCTCCGTCCGCGCGCGCTCGCCGACGTGGATCGCCTTCGTCACGCCGGTCTCGAACAGCGGGCCGACCCCGCCCGCCTGACGGGCGTCCTCGTAGGCATCGCGGACCTGCCCGAGGATCTGGTCCTCGCCCAGCACGAGCGACTCCAGCCCGGCGGCGACCCGCAGCAGGTGCCGCAGGCTCTCCTCGTGGTCCAGTTCCCGGACGGCGTCGGCCGGCAGGTCGCCGACGAACGACACGAGGGCGTCCCACCCCGCCGCGCGCTCGCCGGTGACGACGTACGCCTCGACCCGGTTGCAGGTCTGGAGGACGAACGCCTCGCGCACCCCCTCACGGTCGAGCAGCGTCGAAACGGCCATCCGCTGGCTCTCGGCGCTCGCTACTTCGAGCTGGTCGAGCGTCGCGTCGACGTGGGAGACGCTTACGCCCGAGATGATTTCGCTGTCGTCACTCATAGTGATTGTTGTGAGTGTTTTCGGCACCACATCGCAGTAGCGGCGGTTTCACGGCCCGAAACTGGCGTCCGGCAAATACCTGGCGGCAAAGAGTCACAACAATCACTATCACTGTCGCTCACCTCCGCGACGGCGGCGGCGCACGGGCGACAGCTCCGGAAACTCCTCACCACGGGTACTCCTTGTGCCTGTATTGGACTCTGCGCATCTAAACCCTTCCAAATCCACGGAGCGTTGCCAAAAGTTCCCATACGTGTCACGGCTCTCCCGGAGCAGTTGCTGGCACTCCCAGACGAACGACTCGTCGTCGAGGGTCAGCCCCTGGTGCTGGTTCGAGGCGAACTCCGAATCGTCGGTGCCGGAGTAGACGAACGTGTCGGCCGGGTCGTGGCCGGCGTGCTCGGCGATCAGGTCCCCGAGTTCGACCGTCGCCTGGTGCATGCGCGTCTCCTGGCTCCCGTCGAACGCCGTGTGGACGACCATTCCGTCGAGGGCAATCTCGCCGGGCTGGAGCAGTTCCCACGCCCGCCGCCGCAGGTCCGAGTCCAGTATCTCGCTCATGTCTGTGTCTTCTCGCTCCCGGGTATACCAGTCACGGTTCGGGGCTGTCGCTCGGCTGGATTGCACAGCCGTCCCCGACCGTAGCAGTGGGATCACAAAACGGACCCGGGGAGTGGAAGACGGCAGGCGGCTGTAGTGCTGGGGCTCCCAACGTGGTCCACCCGCCGAACTGAACGACCAGTTACAGCCGCTCGAGGTTCTTGGCTCGTGGCCCCTTCTCCGCCTGGACGATTTCGAATTCGACTTCCTGGCCCTCTTCGAGGTCAGGACCGCCGACGTCCTCCATGTGGAAGAACACGTCTTCCTCCGAGTCCTCAGTGTCGATGAAACCGTAACCGCCGGTGTCGTTGAAGAAATCAACCGTTCCTTTCGCCATTGCAGGTGAACAGAGGGTGTCGCCGTATTAATACTCTGTGGATGCGTGCGCCCGGCGCACATACCCCACCGGACGGCGAACTCCGGGTCGGGCGGCTATCTGGCCGGACGGCAATCCGACCGGACGGCGAAATCCGGGTCGGGCGGGTCGACGCTGCTGGCGCTCCAGACCACGGATCGCCGCTGCTGGCGCTCGTCGGCTTCGGGTCGTCGCGACGAGAACAGTCGCGTGACTCGCCGTCGCTGGGAAATGGAAAACGGAAAGGAAAGTGCCCGTGCCGAAAAACGCACGGGCACTTGCCGCCCTGAATTGGTCCCCGCTGACGCTTCGGCCCTCCAGACGAAGCGTCACGTGGTACAAGCATGCAGAGGAATATAAATGTAATGGCTGGGGTGAGATGTACCGAAAGCGCAATCAGATATGTTCCTCTTCGAGCACCCAGCCCAGCGCCCGTTTGTAGTAGGTAAACATCTGGCGGACCCCCTCGTGGTTCATCTCTTCGGAGTCGAGCTGTTCGGCGAGGAACTCGTACTGCTCGCGGATTTCCTCCTCGTCTCGCATGCCAGAAGCTCCGGGCCCGACGCCCCAAAGGGTTTCGCACGCAGCTGCCAGGCGTCTGCGACGGCCGTCGGCTGCCGACGAGAGAGACACGCTATTGACGCTTGACGCGCTAGCGCCGGGTATGAAAGTTCGCGGGGAACGCGAGTGCAGCGACTGCGGGACGCGCTGGTCGTACTACGAGACGGGCAAGATCACCTGCCCGGCGTGTGGCAGCGTCCGCAGCGTCGGCGTCGGCGAGCGCGCCGAGCACACGGCCGGCACCGCGGCGCTCGACCTCTCGGTGGTCAGAGAGACCGTCGAGGAGGAAGACCTCCGGTCCGTCGCTGATGACGCGGCCGAAACCGCCCGGGAGTACCTCCGGTCGGCCGGCTTCGTCCACGGCGGCGACCTCCAGCCGCTGTCGGACACCTACCTGGCGGCGAGCGAACTCCGGCGGGTCGCCACCACCCTCGGCCGCCTCATGCAGGTCGACGACGGGGAACGGCTCTACTTCTACGAGCTGCTGCGCGGCGCCGACCAGGGCGAGCGTCCCGCGCCGGCGGACGTCCCCCGAACGTTCCACCCCGAGCGCGGCCTCGCCGTCGCCGCGGGCGTCGAACACTACGTCCGGGACCTCCGCCGGGTGTACGAGGACCGTGATCCCGCCGTCGACAGCGTTCTCTCGGCCGTGACCGCACGGCGCAAACGGATCGAGGCACTGGACGGCGACGTCGATCCGACGGAGGCGGAGTCGCTGGTGCTGGCGGTCAAGGATCTCAGCGCGTCTCTCCGGGAGGACGACGAAGCCGCGCTCGCTCGGGCACAGGAGAGAATATAGCTACCACTCGGCCGCAAGCTGCCCGGCGGCGTATCCGGTCACGACTGCGACGCCCCCGGTCGACTGTTCCGCGGCGACATCCGCGCCGCCGAGAACCCGTCCCGTCGCACGGAGGTTCCCGAACTCCGGGGTGTCGTCGGCGTCGAGCGGCCGGAACTCGTCGTCGACCGCCAGGCCGGCACGAGCGAACGGCTGATCGTCAAGGAACCCCTCGGCCACCCAGTCCGCGCGGTCCGCGGGCTGGGTGACGTGACAGCCGAACGCGGGCTCGCGGATCCGCTCGCGGTCGGCCCGCAGTCCGCCGGCGCCGAGTCCACCAGTCGCCAGCACGAACTGCTCGCCTTCGTAGCGTTCCCGCAGGTCATCGCCTTCCGCACTGCCACCGGCGACTTCCACGGACGCGATCCGGTCGTCTGCCGTCCCGACGTCCGTCACGGTCACGCCCGTCTCGACTGCGACGCCGGCGTCGTCGAGTTCCGAGCGGAGCCGGTCAGCCAGGCGCAGTCCCGGCATGCTCGGCGGGCCGAGCGGGACCTCGAACACGTCCGCCTGCAGGATCGCCTCCAGATCGCTCCGGACGTCCTCGGCCGCCGACCGGCCCAGCACCGCGGGGAACCCGATCCGGGGTTCGATGTCGAGTTCGTTCCTGATCTTGCCCGCCACCGCGCGCCGCGCCGGCAACTCGCCGTCGAGCTCCTCGTTGTCGTCAAACACCTCGGCGAACCGCTTGGCTGGCTCGGCGCCGCCGACCTCGACATCCAGCTCGATGGTGGTGTGGCCCACGTCGTAGGGAAGGAACTCGTCGAGTTTCGCCGCGGCCAGCGCGGCGTCGAAGTCGACGATCCGCTCGAACCCGACGAGCAGTGTCTCCCGGCCATCGCTTGCCAGCCCGGACGCGACGCTGTCGGGGTAGAGAAATGTCGGCGTCACCGCCCCGGTCGCAGTCGCGACCAGCGCGTTCGCGTCGCTGTCCAGCCCCTCGTAGCCAGAGAGCTCCTCGAACAGCGAGAGCGCGCGCCGGACTTCCTCGACGCCGGCGCGGCTGTAGGGGTGGTCCGCAGGCAGGTCGGAAAGGGCCGCGAACGGTTCCTGCAGCGGCTCCCGCACCGGTCCCGCATCATCGTCGCCGGCACTATCGCCATCAGCGGGCGGGTACCCGAGCAGGTCGATCCAGCCAGGTTCGTGACAGAACCGGCCGTCGTCCCGGACGAGCAGCCGGACGTCGGCGACGGGCTCCTCCAGGGCCGCGGTCAGTGCGGCCACGTACCCCTCGATGCCGCCGCCGACCACGACGACGTCGTCGGTCATCGGCGCATCCCCCACCCGACCGGCTGATCTGCGCCGCCAGTTACCGGCCCGTCGTCGAACCCGTCGAGCGCGATGCCGTCGCTGTCCTCACGCTCGGCGACCTCGAACCGGTACTTCCGGCCGAGCGTCGAGGCGTGAAAGTCGTAGTTGCGCGCTGCCTGCGCGAGCTGATCGCCCCACAGCGCGTGGCGCTGGCCCTTCCAGCGCTCGGCGAGCAGGTCGTCCAGCGCGTCCTCGATCACGCCGAGTTCGTACTCCGGGTGGAGTTCGGCGGCGATCCGGTGGGCGCAGCGCCCGCCCTGGCAGGCCCCCATCGTCGCCGAGGTGCGGATGCGGACGTCGTTGAGGTCGACCGCTCCTCCCGTGGCGTCGTCGAGCGCGTCGCGGACCTCAGCGCGCGTCACGGACTCGGCCTCACAGAGCACGGGATTTGGGCCGTCGGTGTCGAGCACCTCCGGCGTCCGGCTCCCCAGGCGCTCGCGGGTGCGGTCGTACACGGGCGAGGAGAGGCCGAACGTGTCCATGACGGCGTCGAGCACCTCCTGGTCCTCGCTGCCGGGGAGGGGCAGTTCGTCGGTCTTGCACTCGCGGCTGATACCGAACGTCCCACAGACGTGGTCGGCGACGCGCTCGGCGACCAGCCGGTGGATGGTGAGCGTCCCGCCGACGACGGTCGTCATGCCCCAGCAGCCGTCGCGGTCGGCGTGGTCGACGAGCGCGAACCGCCGGCCCTCGCCGTCCCCGCGGGGCGGTCCGGACCTGACTCCCCAGAACGTCCGCAGGAGTCGCGAGTCGTCCAGTGCCGGAACGACGCCGGTGAGGTCGGCCAGCAGCCTGTCGGCGTCGTCGCCGTCGCCGTCGAGGTCGTCGGGGTCGGCCACCGGGTCGTTCGTCGCGCCGACCACGGCGTGCTGGCCGTGGGGGACGACCGTCCGCACGGGCCCCGGAGTCGCGCCGAGGCTGACGGGCATCCCGACCGGCTGGTCCTCGGTGATGACCATCGCGCCCCGCGAGCGATGCATCGGGAACGAAAAGCCCGCGAGCCCCGCCACCTCGTCGGCCCACGCCCCCGTCGCGTTCACCACGTAGTCCGGTTCGAGCCGCTCGGTCCCGGCGGTCGGCCGCGACGGCCGCTCCTCGCCGGTGGTCCCGGGCATCCCCGGCATGTCAGTCTCGCCCGGCGGGACTGCCCCCGGGCCGCCGCTCGCCCCCGGCACCTGCTTGCCCCCGTCCGGAACGGTATCCGGGTCGTCGCCGTCCGGACTGGTCGAGTCGGCAGTCGCGCCCTCGCTGTCTTCCGGGTGGGGCCGTCCGGTGGGCTCGGGGTCGCGTTCGACGGTGACGGCGGTGACGGCGCCGTCCTCGACGTGGATGTCCGTCACCTCGGTGTGGGTGCGGATCTCGGCGCCGAACTCCGTGGCGCTCTTTGCCGTCGCGACGGTCAGCCGGAACGGGTCGACGGTCGCGTCGGGGACGCGCACGGCTCCCTCGACCCCCTCGTCCAGCGCCGGTTCCATCGAGCGGGCCTCCTCGCCGGTGAGTGCTTCTGCGGGGATGTCACAGTCCTCACACGCCTCGACGATCGACTCGACCGTCGCCTCGTCGGCATCCGTGGGGACGAGCAGGCCGCCGGTCTCCTCGACGCAGTGGTCGGCGATCTCCGCGAGCGTGCGGTTCTCGTCGTAGCACTTCGCGGCGACGGGCTGGCTGGTGTCGGCGTAGCGGGCGCCGCTGTACAGCAGGCCCTGCATCCGGCCGGTCGCGCCGTCGGTGAGCCTGCCCCGCTCGACCAGCGTGACGTCCAGCCCGCGGATCGCCAGGTCGCGGGCGATCGCGGTGCCGGTCACGCCGCCGCCGAGCACCATGACGTGTGGTGTGTACCCCATTCGATCGGTCGGTGATCCGGGGGCAGGACACTTATCTGTCTCGTTGTTTGCCCGCTTTCGAGGGACAACTGGGGACTTCGTTCAAAACCATCGAGAACACAGCTACCAGCTTCGGATCCCTTTAGTCAGCCCGTCGCCAACCGTCCGCACGCGAATGACAGGGAGCGGTCACTCGATCACCGTCGCGGCCGTCGACGCGGAGACGCCGGGCAACGTGGGAACGATCGCCCGTGCGATGAAGAACTTCGGGCTCTCGGAGCTGTTGCTGGTCGACCCGCCGGAACTGGACCCCGACGGCGAGGCGTACGGCTTCGCCGGCCGGGCCCGCGAGGACGTTCTCCCGAACGCCACCGAATGCAGCTTCGACGACCTCGTCGAGGGCTATCACACGATCGGCTGCACCGCGATCACCAACGAAGATCCGACCAAGCACGTCCGCTACCCCGCACTCGAAGCCGACGAACTCGTCGACCACCTCGGGGGCGTCGACGCCGACGTCGCGGTTGTGTTCGGCCGCGAGCGCGTCGGCCTCACGAACGACGAACTCGCCCGGATGGACGCTATCTGTTCGATCCCCGCCAGGGCCGAGTATCCCTCGCTGAACCTCGGCCAAGCGGCGACGGTCGTGCTGTACGAGCTCCGGGAGCTGACGCTCGCCGAGACACAGCACCCCGAGGAACTACACGAGCGCGCGAGCGAGGCCGAGATCGACCGCCTCTACGACCAGTTCGACGATCTGCTGGCGGCGATCGGCCACCCCGAGCCCAAGCGCGCGAAGGCGAACCGCCTGCTGCGCCGGCTGCTCGGCCGCGCGCACCCGACGCCGCGGGAGGTCAGCACCCTCCGGGGCATCCTCCGGCGCGCGACCGAACTGAGCGAACCGCCGGACGAGCGACCCGACTGACGAGCGATCCGACTGATCACTATCAGTCATCTCGACACAGATCGGGACTGTCACGGTCGATACTCGTGGATATCGTGTCCTGGCGTGTCACAGAGTCACGTCTGGCTGTGTAGCTGATACTGATTGTTGTGACTCGTTACCGCCGGGTACTCGTCAGACGCCAGTTTCGAGCCGTGAAACCGCCGCTATTGCGATGTGGTGCTGAAAATACTCACAACAATCAGTATGACTCGTCACGCCTCGTCCATCCGCTCCCACTGCCCGCGGAAGAAGAGGATGGGGTCTTTCTCGGGGTTGAGATCCGCCGTCGCCTCGACGTGCCCGACGTAGATGGTGTGATCGCCGGCCTCGTGGGCGGCGTCGACAGTGCAGTCGATGTAGGCGAGCGACTCCTCGAAGATCGGCGCGCCCGTGGCCTCGGTTCTGGTCGGGCGAGTCTCGAAGGGGTCGTCGTCGAGTTCGACGATGTTCGCGAAGTGGTCGCCGAGGTCCTGCTGGTCCGCCGCGAGGACGTTGAGACAGTAGCTGTCGGTGTCGCCCGAGAGCCGGTCGTAGCATTCGGTCTCGTGATCGACGCAAACCAGCACCAGCGGCGGGTCCAGCGAGACGCTCGAGACGGCGTTGGCCGTCATTCCGTGTGGCTCCTCGCCCGGGAGCGTCATGACTGTACAACCGGTCGCGAAGTTCCCCATGATCCGCCTGAACGTGTCTCCGTCTACGGGCATACGCTACCCTACGCGGGGCTCCCCTTTGAAGATGCTGCGTTTGGTGTTGGAAAGTTCTGCTGCAGGATTGCTGGAAGTACGTCGAAGAAAGCCCTCGGCGCGCTCGACACTCCGGGTTCCGGACGGTGCCGATCCGGCAGCGGTCGTGGAGTGGCGACTCGGGCCGTCGCTGGGATCAGGACGACGGCGCGGTGTAGTCGGTCACCGCGTACAGCGTCCCCTCGTCGGGATCCTCGATCTTGACGACGATTTCGCGGGTCGTCCCGTCCGTCAGGGGGTTCGTGGTGGTGTAGCCGACGCGGTAGGAACTCGCCACTTCCTCCTCGATCTCGTCGAGGATCGGCCCGAAGTCATTGCCGAGTTCGATCCAGTTGCCGTCCACCTCGTCGGCGATCACCTTCTTCTGGTCGGGG
>PXSF01000153.1:0-4176 GCA_003022845.1 Halobacteriales archaeon SW_10_66_29
ATGGGCCAACGCGGATTTGAACCGCGGACCTCCCGGTTATCAGCCGAGCGCTCAACCTAACTGAGCTATTGGCCCATTCGAGCGCAACAGGAAGTATCCCGGTTGGACTGTTAAGCGTTACTCTTTGGAGCCCCGGACCTGCCTGTCGATTGTGATTTTACCCTGCGAATCGCCGGCCGTGCAAATATCCACCCGGTCACGGTCCACTCAACAAGCGACCGAAGGGAGCGAAGCGCGCAGCGAGCCGCGGGAGTCGAGCGAGCCGAGGGCTTTCTTCGACACAATGGTGACTCCTGGAAAGCACTAGAGCAGTTCGGGAACACGATAACAACAGGATCTACCGTTCGTCGACGTCGTCGAACTCGACGTCAGTTGCGTCGTCGAACCCATCGGAGCCGTCGGGGCCGGACTGCCCGCCGGGCGCGCCGCCCTCGTCCGGAACGCCGTCGCCGGGGAAGCCCCCGATGTAGACGTTGCCGGTGGCGAAGCCGCCGGTTTTCTTATCGGCGTAAGGCGTGATGACCCACTTTTTCAGCGCGACGCGGATCGGGTAGCGCGTGAGCGGGAGCACGATCAGGAAGCCGACGGCGTCGGTGACCAGCCCCGGCGTGAGCAGGAACGCGCCGGCGGCGATCAGGAGCCCGCCGTCGATCAGCTCGTCGGTCGGCGCCTCGCCGCGGGCGACCTTCCGCTGGATCTTCGCCAGGGTGTGCCGACCCTCGACGCGCACCAGCAGCAGGCCCACCAGCGCCGTCAGCACGACGAGCAACACCACGAGCTGCCAGCCCAGGTACGCCGTCGCGACGACCAACAGCAGGGCGTCGATCAACGGAATCAGCAACAGCAGCCCGATGAGACGGAGCATACTTCCTTTTCCCGCCCCTGCCCCAAACGCTTTTCGAGAATCTGCTCACGGAGAGACTGGATGAGATTCGTGCCGGATGTACCTCGGAGAAAGCCCTCAGTCGCCTCGCGGCTCGCGCTGAGCGGGATATCTTCGCTCCCGGTGGTCGCTCAGATAGGGCCCGCTCAGCGACCGCGAGGCTCCTTCGCCCTTTCGATCCGCCAGGGACGCTATCTGTGGGGTCAGCAGACACCCGATGATTGTGTCGCCGGCAGACACACGGCAGCTACTCGAAACAGGCGACTTCCTGCCCCGCCTCCAGGGGGTCAGGTTCGGTACCGCTTTCTCGGCGCCCCCGCTCGTGGGTGCGGAGCGCGACGGACGCGTCCACGTAGTAGACTGCGACCCGATTCCCTGAATCAGCGTGTATGCTTTCGGTCTCGTGCCAGAACGTGTACTGGACACCGGCGACGCCTGCTGCGGCCCCACTCTCGACGATCCAGGTCTCCCTAGGACTGAAGCCGACCTTCCGGAGATCCGGGCCGCGCGACTGGATCAGTCGGTTTCGACGGTACGACTGTTCAAAATCGCTCACGTACTCGGTGAGTTCCGCGTCCGTCCCAGCATCGGCCGGCGGGCGGGGATACGAAGAAGGTGCGAGCGCATCGGGGCCCTCCGGCGCATCCGGTTCCGGCCGATCGACGCGCGAACAGTCGTACTCGGGCTGGTCGAGACCATCCTCGCTTCCGTCGCCGACACAGCCTGCAATCGCCACCCCGACACACGACGCGACGGAGCCGAGTGCCTCTCGACGGGACCAGTTGGGCATAGCCGGTCTTGATTCTGAGTTTATAAGTACTTTCTCCGTGCCGGTTGCGACGGACGTCCGGAGCGCTTACGGGGGCCGGCAGCCATCGCACAGTCATGAGCGATCCGACGGCGGACGCGACAGCCCTCGCCGGGCGGGTACAGGACGGCGAGCTCCGACTGTACGAACTCGACGACTACGCCGACGCCGAGACGGCGGCGGCGGCCCGCCGCGAGTTCGTCGAGCGCGAAACCGGCGCGAGCCTCGACAGCGTCGGTGAGTACACCTTCGCGGCCGAAAGCGCAGAGCCGAACATCGAGAACATGATCGGCGGCGCACAGCTGCCGATGGGCGTCGCCGGCCCGGTCACCGTCGACGGCGGCGCCGCGGCGGGCGAGTACTACCTCCCGCTGGCGACGACCGAGGGCGCGCTGGTCGCCAGCGTCAACCGCGGCCTGGGCACCATCGAGGCCGCCGGCGGCGCGACGGCGCGCGTGACCGACTCGGGGATGACCCGCGCACCCGTCTTCCGGGTGGCGGGCGTCGCCGAGGCAGAGACGGTCGTCGAGTGGGTCGCCGACAACCGCGAGCGCCTCCGGGAGGCCGCCGAGTCGACGACCAGCCACGGCGAACTCCTCGATGTCGACCCCTACGTCGTCGGCGACAACGTCTTCCTGCGGTTCGTCTACGACACCAAGGACGCGATGGGGAGCCGGCGGCGATCAACGCCGTCGAGGGCCGCGGTCGGACAGTGACTGCGGACGTCGTCCTCCCCCGCGACCTCGTCAACGAGCGGCTGGACACCACGCCGGAGGCGATGGCGGAGGGCAACACCCGCAAGAATCTGGTGGGAAGCGCCAAGGCCGCCAGCCTCGGGTTCAACGCCCACGCCGCCAACACGGTCGCGGCGGCGTTTCTCGCGACCGGTCAGGACGCCGCCCAGGTCGTCGAAGGGGCCAACGCCATCACGACGATGGACGCCCGCGAGGCGGGGCTGTACGCGAGCGTCTCGCTGGCCGCGCTGGAACTGGGCACCGTCGGCGGCGGCACCGGGCTGGCGACCCAGGGGGAGGCCCTGGAGATTCTCGGCCTGGGTGGCGGCGGCGACCCGCCGGGTGCGAACGCCGACGCGTTCGCGGAAGTGATCGCCACCGGGGCGCTCGCTGGCGAACTCTCCCTCGTGGCCGCGTTCTGCTCGCGCCACCTCGCGAGCGCCCACGAGGAACTCGGCCGGTAGCAACCCGTTCCTGCTCCACAGCAGAACCGCACTGCGGGTCCGTTACGCTTCCTCGACGGCCGCCGCGGTCTCCCGAATCAGCCCGTCCAGAATTTCGGGCAGCGTCGGGTGGTACGCCCGGTCCGGAATCTCGCGGACGTCCAGCCCCATCTCGACGACGATCTGCATCGTCTTGGCCATCGTGTCGGCGTGGTAGTGCAGCCCCTGGTAGCCAAGCACCGTCCCGTCCTCGCGGTCGACGACGAGTTTTGCCAGCCCCTCGGGGACGTCCTTGGACTTGAACACGCCGTCGTCGCTGGCCTGCCGGGTCGACGTAACGATGTCGAACCCCGCCGCTCGCGCCGTCTCCTCGGTGTGCCCGACGCGGGCGAACGGGTATACGCCCAGCCCGGAGAAGATGACGTGGTGGTGGACGTTCTCGTACGGTTCGAGCGGCTCGCCGTTCGCGTGGGCGAGGACGTTCTCGGCGGCCTGGAACCCCTGCTCCTTGGCGACGTGGAGGATCGGCTCTTTCCCGTTGACGTCGCCGACGACGAACACCCGCTCGTCGTCGACGGCCTGCATCGTGTCCGCGACCCACTCGCCTGCCGGGTCGATTCCAGTATTTTCCAGTCCCAGCGGCGCGATCGTCGGTTTCCGGCCGGTAAAACAGAACAGCTGGTCGCCCTCGACGACCTGCTGGCCGCCGTCCTCGTCCTCCAGATAGAGGCGGACGCCGCCGTCCTCGGTCGGTTCGACGCGCTGCTCGTAGACGTTCGTCGGGACCTCGAGGTCCCACTCCTCGCGGTACAGCTCCAGGGCGGCGTCGCCAAAGGGTGGCTCGGCCTCGTCGATCGGCCGGGCGTCGTGCTCGACGACAGTCAGGTCCATCCCGCCGGCCTCCGCGAGGTACGGCACCAGCTCCATCCCGACGTAGCCAAAGCCCATCACGATCCCGGAATCGGGGAACTCGGTGGCGTCGAGCACCTCGGCGCTGGTCATGTAGTCGACCTCGTCTATCCCGGCGATGTCGGGGATGTTGACGCTCGACCCAGTCGCAACGACGACGTAATCGGGCTCGTAACGCTGCCCGCCGGCCTCGATGGTCCGGTCGTCGACGAAGCGGGCGGTGTCGCGGACGAACGTGACGTCCTCGCGCTCGGCCATCGTCTCGATGCTGTCCCGGCGGTGGCCCGCCCAGCTCAGGACGTGCTCGTCCTTGCGCTCGACGGTCCGCTCCAGGTCCACCTCGGGCAGTTCACCGACGAGACGCTCGTCGTGGCGCGCCTGGAAGCGGTGGGCGCCGGC
>PXSF01000153.1:4210-16019 GCA_003022845.1 Halobacteriales archaeon SW_10_66_29
TCAAGGGACGGCTCCGGGAAAACCCTACCGGGAGCGTGTTTTCGGTGTGCACACCGCCAGCTTGTGGTCTGGGCAAGTTCCCGACGGCCGACTGTGAACACTCTTATTCCTGGGGGATATTTGTGCGGATATGGGATTCAACGAGATGGACGTCGAGCGGATCTGGATGGACGGCGAGTTCGTCGACTGGGACGAGGCACAGGTTCACGTGCTCACGCACGCGTTGCACTACGGGACGGGCGTCTTCGAGGGCGTGCGCTGTTACGACACCGCCGAGGGGCCGGCGATCTTCCGCTGGGAGGAGCATCTCGACCGGTTCTACCAGTCCGCCAAGCCCTACGACATGGAGATCCCATTCGATGCGGAGGAACTGACCGAGGCGACGGTCGAACTCGTCCGCAGCGAGGGCCTGGACTCCTGTTACATCCGCCCCGTCGCCTTTTACGGCTACGAGATGCTGGGACTGCACCCCTCCGATTGCCCGGTGAAGACGGCGATCGCCGCCTGGCCGTGGGGGACCTACCTCGGGGAGGACGCCCTGGAGAACGGCGTCGACGTGGCGATCTCCTCCTGGCGGAAGTACGCCTCCAGCCAGATCCCGACCAACGCCAAGACGACCGGCGCCTACGTCAACAGCGTCCTCGCCTCCCTTGAGGCGAAAGGCAACGACTACGTCGAGGCGATCGTTCTCAACAAGGAGGGCAACGTCGCCGAGGGCCCCGGCGAGAACCTCTTTCTGGTGCGCGATGGCGAGGTCTTCACGCCCGGCCTCGCCGAGGGGATCCTCGATGGCATCACCCGCCGCTCCGTGATCCGGATCGCCCGCGACCTCGGCTACACGGTCCACGACGACGCGACGATCTCCCGGGGGGAGCTGTACACCGCCGACGAACTGTTCTTCACCGGCACCGCCGCGGAGGTCACGCCGATCCGCTCGGTCGACGACAACGAGATCGGCGCGGGGACCAAGGGCCCGGTCACTGACGACGTCCAGTCGCGCTTCTTCGAGGTCGTCGAGGAACGGCCCGAGGAGTACGCCGACTGGTTCACGCCGGTCTGAAAATCAGACCGGTACACTGTACCTACTCCCGGCGGAGTAGTTGAACGATAGAGCCGACTTATGAGCGACGGTCGTGTCCATTCACCAGCAGGGGCGTTCCTACGTGCAAGATCATCTACAGACCCCGACAGAATCTGACGAACGGCTCGGAGAGACCGGGGGCAGGCGGACGATCGAGGTGTTTTTCCGCTCGCTCTCGGAGCCCGAACCACACCGGTTCCAGCGGGAACTGCTGGCGGAGATCGAGCGACTCCAGGAGGCGGGAGCGGTCGACGACCACACTGTTACCCTTCTCGGGGAGAAGCTCTGCTGCTGTGAGGCCTGTGCGGAGACCGCGGCGACCGGGGACCGCCTCGAAGAGATCGAGCGCTGGCGGTCCTGGGCAGCCGACGCCGGCGTCTCGCTCTGTCTCGAGGAACACACTGTGGACTCCTCACTCACCGGCCAGCAGTACGAGTTCGTCGTGCCGCCGACAGCGACCGTGGTGTGTCGCGTCGGGGGCGAAACGAGCGCCGTGTTGCCCCACCGTGACGGCGGCGAAGTGATCACTCCCTACGAGTATCTCTCGACGGTATCCGGGACCAGAGGGGGCCAGCCGATCGTCGTCGCGGACGCCGAGGAAACTGCGGACTGACCGGCCGCAGCGGGTTTACTCGTCTATCTCGGTCGCACTGACCTGCGCCAGCGCCAGTTCGAGGTACGGCAGCGCGGCCCGGGTCTGTTCGGTCGGGCCGATGAACTGCCGTTCGATCCGGTGGTCGATCAGGCCCGCTTCGTCGAGCAGCGGGAGGTGGTGCTGGACGAGGTCTGTCACGAGTTGCCGCCGGAACCGACCCTGCGGGTCCGGCCCTTCCCGGATCCGTACGACGTAATCGACGAGCTCCGACAGCGAAACGTACTCGTCTTCCAACAGCACGTAGGTGAGGACGTAGCGCCGGCCCGGATCGGCCAGCGCCTCGAACATGACCTCCAGCGGGACCCACCCGGCCTGCTCGAACAGGTCGCTGTTCCCGTCGTACTCCGCCAGCAACGATTCGAGGCCCTGCTCGATCGCAGCTTCCTCGCCCTCGTTCGAGGATTCACTCACTGGGCTCCTCCTGCCGCTGTCGCGGCCCGCGCTGTGTGGGGACTGTCGGCCGATCCGCGTGGGTGCATACCACACCCACCCGGGCCCGCAAAATTGTAATGAGGACGTTACCGAACGTGCCGGGAGTCTAGGCCAGTCTGAAAACAGTCGCTTTCGGCAACTTCGGGGGCGGAAACGGTCCGGGTATCCCTGTAACAGCATCCTACTCCCGGGGTTGCGCCCGTATAACAACGGCGCCGGGAGCCCGTGACTCTGGTATGCCTGTCTGCAGAAACTGCGGCGAGCACGTCACCGTTCAGTTCACACGCGTCTTCGGTGACAACTCCGACACCGTCGAGAAATGCATCGCCTGTGCGCCGAACGCCGAACTCGACGAGGCGCCGTCGCGTAGCTGATCCCGCTCGTCCGGGTCCGTCACTCCCCGCCGAGCAGCGGTGCCAGGAGGTCCCGCTCGGCGCGCTGGGGGTGACTGTGCGAGGCCGATCGGGAACGAATCCACACGGTACTTATGTTCGGTAGGGCTTGGCTCAAGCATGGCGTGGTACGCTGGCGTCGACCTCGGTGCGACGAACGTGCGGGCAGTCGTCGGCGACCGACACGGCACCGTCCACGGCGTCGAGAAACGGCGGACACCGCGGGGCGACTCCGGGATCGAGGTCACCGAGGCCGTCCTCGGTGCGATCCGGGACGCGTGTGCCGACGCAGGGGTCGACCCGATCGAGATCGAGGCCGCAGGCGTCGGGTCGATCGGCCCGCTTGACAAGCGCGACGGAGTGGTTCGCGATCCGGCGAACCTCCCCGACGACATCGACGTCATCCCGCTGACGGGGCCGATCGAGAACCTGATCGGCGGCCCCGTCTCGCTGCACAACGACGCGAACGCGGGCGTGATCGGCGAGCGCTTCTACGCCGAGCACAACCCCGACAACATGATCTATCTCACCATCTCCTCGGGGATCGGGGCCGGCGTCATCGTCGACGGCTGCGTCCTCTCGGGGTGGGACGGCAACGCGGGCGAGGTCGGCCACATGACGGTCGATCCCGAGCGCGTGATGCGCTGTGGCTGCGGGAAGCGCGGCCACTGGGAGGCGTACTGCTCGGGATCGAACATCCCAGAGTACGCCGAACAGCTCCACGGCGGCGAGGAGACGGCGCTTCCGCTGGGGAGCGACGAGTTCGACGCGAGGGACGTGTTCGGGTTCGCAGGCGAGGACGCGTTCGCAGACCAGGTGCTCGAACGCGTCGGCACCTGGAACGCACAGGGAGTCGCTACGCTCGTGCACGCGTACGCCCCGATGATCATCTACATCGGCGGCGCCGTCGCGCTGAACAACCCCGGGGTGATCGTCGACCGCCTCCGCGACCGGCTCCCGTCGCTCGTGATGACGAACGTCCCTGACGTCCAGTTGACGACGCTCGGCGACGACGTCGTCGTGAAGGGGGCGCTGGCCAGCGCGATCACTGACGGGAGCGGCGCGAAAGCAGGCAGCCCCAGACCCGCAGAAACGGAGTGAGCCCCGGGTCGCCAGTCAGGGCGTGACCTCGCCGGCGACGCCCACGCGGAACTGGTGGGCGTCTCTCGTTTCGTTGATTGCCCGTTACTCACGGACAACGGCAGCGTTGATACCGCTCGTTCTTCCATCAGCGGAGGTTTGAAATACCTCACCTGGGATAGACCACGTAATGACAGTTCCACCGTTGACCCAGGCGCTCCAGGAGACGCTTTCCGTGTTCGATTGCGGGGGGGATCCCCTGACGACGACCGAGGTGGCCGAAGAACTCGGCCTCGGCCGCCGGAGTACATACGAGCGCCTGGAGCGTCTCGCCGACGAGGACTGCATCGAAACGAAGAAGGCAGGGGCAAACGCGCGGGTCTGGTGGCAGCCCCGCGTCGAGGACCGCGAGTCGACGACCGGGGTCGGGGAGGGGAGTGACGGATCGCCGATCAAGGACGAGCGCGAACTGCTGTACCGAACGACCCGCGAGATAGCCGAGGCGGACACGTTCCGCGAAGGGTTGCGCGGCGCGATCCGGGACGTCTGTCAAAAGACCGAATGGGAGTACGGGGAAGTGTGGTTACCGGTGGAAGACTCCGGGATCCGCCGGATCGACGTCGACTACTACGAGGAAGGGTTTGCGGAGTTTGCGGCGCTATCGGAGGGGTACACGTTCGATAAAGGCGAAGGGCTTCCGGGACGCGTCTGGGCGACCGGCGAATTCGAGTGGGCCCACGACGTGGAGGAGGGAACCACCGAGGAGTACCCTCGCCGGAACGCGGCGCTCGCGACCGGCCTGGAGTCGGCGCTGGGCGTTCCGATCGTCGCCGGCGACGAGACGGTGAGGCCAGGGAGGTCGACGAGCAACTAGTGGACGTCGTTTCCTCGGTCGCCGCCGACCTGGGCCACCTCGTCCTCAGGCGACGGGCCGAGCAGAAGATGGAGCGCGAGCGCGACCTGATCGAGCGCATTCTGGAGGCCAGTCCGGTCGGGATCCAGGTTCTCGACGACGAGGGAGAGATCACGCGCATGAACGAGCGTGTCCGCGAGATCCTCGAAATCCCGGCTGATCGCACCGATCAGTACACCCCCGATGACCGGGCTGTCTACGACGGGGACGGCAATCCCATGGATCCCGAGGAGCACCCGTTCGCCCGGGCTCTGGAGACGGGCGAACCGGTGTTCGACTGGGAGGCGGTCATCGAGCTTCCGGAGGCGGGCCGGCGCTGGCTCTCCGTCAACGCGGCACCGGTGCTGGACGACGACGGGAACGTCGAACGGGTCGTCACGACCGGGGAGGACATCACCCACCACAAGCGACAGGCAGAGCGCCTGCAGCGCCAGCGCGACGACCTGGAGAGCGAACTCGACGAGATGTTCACGCGGGTCGACGACGCCTTCTACGCCGTCGACAAACAGTTCCGGTTCACGTACGTCAACGAGCGCGCCGAGGAACTGCTCCAGCACTCCGAGACGGAACTGCTGGGTCGCTCGGTCTGGGAGGTGTTTCCGGAAGCCACCGAGACCCCTGCGTACGAGGCGTTCCACACCGCCCTGGAGGAACAACGGCAGACGGAGTACGAGGTGTTTTACGAACCGCTGGATTTCTGGGTCGAGGCCAGGGTACACCCGTCCGAATCCGGAGTGTCGGTGTACTTCCGGGACATCACCGAGCAAAAAGAGCGCGAGCAGGAACTCAAGCGCTACGAGACGATCGTCGAAACGGTGGAGGACGCGATCTACGTCGTCGACGAGGACGGCTACTGGACGTTCGTCAACGAGGAACTGGCATCGATGTTCGGCTGCACGCCGGCGGACGTCGTCGGCTCGCACACTTCCGAGTTCGTCGACGAGGATACGGCCAAGATCGGCCATCGGGCGGGTCAGCGGCTCCGTGAGAGCGACAGGGATTCGGTGACTGTCGAAGTCGATCTCACCGAGGAGAACGTGGCGCCGATGATCGTCGAGACGACGTTCACGCTCCTCCCCGGCAGTGATCCCCGGGAGCGCGTCGGCGTCGCCCGTGACATCACCCGGCGCAAGCAGCGCGAGCGCGCGCTCCGCAACCGTGTGCGCCAGCAGGAAGCCGTGACCGAGCTCGGCAAGCGCGCACTCGAGGACCTCGACCTGGACGGACTTATGTCGGAGACAGTGGACCTCGTCGCCGACACGCTCGACACCGACTACTGCAAGATCCTGGATCTCGACGCCGAGGCCGACGCGCTGCTGTTACGCCAGGGCGTCGGCTGGGACGATGGCATCGTCGGTTCGGCCACAGTGTCGGCCGTCGCCGAGGACTCGCAGGCCGCGTTCACGCTGGATACGGGCCAGCCAGTCGTCGTCGAGGACCTCTCAACTGAGGCGCGGTTTTCCGGTCCCGACCTCCTGACCGATCACGACGTCCGGAGCGGGATCAGCGTGATTATCGGTCCGACCGACAGCCCCTGGGGAATTCTCGGAACGCATGACAGGGAACAGCGGGAGTTCACCAAGCACGACGCCAACTTCGTCCAGTCGGTCGCGAACATCCTCTCGACGGCGATCAACCGGCACAGACACGAACAGGAGCTGATCAGGCGTCGCCAGCAGCTGTCCGCACTCAACGACCTCAACGACGTCGTCCGGGAGATTACCGACGCAGTCATCGATCGGTCATCGCGCGAGGAGATCGAATCGATCGTCTGTGACCACCTGACAGACGTTGGCGGGTACGAACTCGCCTGGGTCGGTGCCGGGGACGCGACGTCCGACAGGATCAACATCAAATCGTCCGCCGGCAGGACCGGGTACCTCGACGACCTGGATATCGTCGACGACCCGGACGACGACAGGGGTGAAGGGCCGACCGGGAGAGCACTCAGAACGGGCGAGATGCAGACGACCCCCGACGTCCGGGAAGATCCGCAGTACGAGCCCTGGCGGGACCTCGCAGTGAAGTACGGCTTCCATTCGAGTGCTGCGATCCCGATCGTCCACGAGGAGACGACCTACGGTGTGTTGAGCGTGTACGCGGATCGACCTGGGGCGTTCGAAGGCCAGGAGGGCAACGTGATCGCACAGCTCGGCGAGGTCGTCGGCCACGCCATCGCGGCGACCCAGCGCAAACGCGCGCTCGAGAGCGACGAGATGGCCGAAGTCGAGTTCCACGTGCCGAACGTGTTCAGCACGTTCGGTGCCTCCGGCACGCTCGAGGGCCGTGTCGTGTTCGAGACCGCAGTGCCGCTGGACGACGACGCCTACCTGAGCTTCGGGACCGCGACGGACCCGGCGATCGAGGGGCTGCGGGACTACTGCGACGCGATACCGCACTGGGAGAGTCTCACGGTCCGTGACGGCGACAGCGCCGAGGAATCACGCTTCGAACTCCGCACTTCGGTTGCCCCCCTCATCAAGGCCGTCGCATCGATCGGCGGGAGGCTGGAGCGGGCGGTCGTGGAGGACGGTGACTGCACGGTCACCATCCACCTCTCGCCGACTGCGGAGGTCAGACGGCTCACGGAGGCCGTCCAGGACGTGTTCCCCGACGCCAGAATGGTCACCCGCCGTCAGGTCGTCCACCCCGCCGACACGCCCGAACGCGTCTCCCACGAAATCGAGGAGGAGCTCACGGACCGCCAGCAATCGGCGTTGAAGGCGGCCTACTACGCGGGCTTTTTCGAGTGGCCCAGGGAGGCCACCGGCGAGGAGATCGCCGAGTCGCTGGGCATCGCGCCGCCGACGCTCTCCCAGCACCTCCGGAAAGCCGAAAAGAAGGTGTTCAGTTCCATCCTGTCGAACGGGGGCGGAGCCGAGAGGAACGGCCGGTCGGCCTGATCACTGCTGGTATTCGACGAACTGGACGCGGACGCGGATGTCCTGGCCACCCGCCGCCCCGAGGCGCTCGTCGAGTTGATCACCGACCTGTGGCGGCGATCCGTCCCCGGTGTAACTGAGCGTCACCGTAACGGCCTGTGGCTCCTGGAACGGGCTGATACCCCCGTACCGAACACGTGTCGTGACGATCTCGACCGACTCGTATTCGTCTCCGGCGAACACGTCTTCGACCTCCTGATTGACCTGCTGTTCGTAGACAATCTGCTGAACGGACGCTCCGACGACAACCCCGCCGATCACGAGCAACGCGACGGCCGTGAGAAGCAGGATCGACTGTCTCGGCTGGGGGGCGGCAGCGGTGAGCCATCCCGACTGCTCCGGGCGATACCGGAGCGCGACGAGCACCGTGAGTGCGGCGACGTTGATCAGGATTAGCGTCACGACCAGCAGCAGGAGCGACCCCAGCGCGATCCGGGGGTACCCCCAGGCAGCCGCGATGCCGACCGTCGCAGCCGCAGGGATCAGCGCCGCAGCGATCATGACCCCGATCAGCGAGGTGGGGCCCTTGGTTGCGAGGCCGAACGCCGCTGCCGCACCTGCAGCGAGTCCCACTGTGATACTGAGTATGCCCGGTGCGAACCGGACGGTGACGAGATCTAGCGACGAGATGTCGAGCGCGTCCGGCACGAACCCGCCGTACTGGAGCAGGAGGCTGACGGCGAGTGACCCTCCCAGCGCCACCACCAGGCCGGTGGCCTGCAGGAAGATACTGTTGACCAGCATCGGCCGGTCGCCCGTCGTGGCACCGACTGAAGCCGTCAACACCGGGCCGACGATCGGCGCGATCACCATCGATCCGACGACGACTGCGGGCGAGTTCGCGAGCAGTCCCGCCGTAGCGATGATCGCGCTCAGGAAGATCATCGCGACGAACGACCGGAAGTCCCGGCTCATGTCGCCGGCCTTCGAGCGGAGTTCGGGCTTGGTGAGCGGATCGAAGTCGCTCGCAAACCGCTCTTTGAGCTGTTCGGTGTGTGGTGTCATCGCCGCCTCGACGCTCCCGATCACCGTGTACTGCTCCTCCCGGACGCCCAACTCGTCCAGCAGGTCGAGCACGTAGCCCACGGCGTCCGTCGGGACCGGGATCTCCAGGAGCCACTCCTGATCGCCGTTCCGCCAGGCTCGCTGCCGGACGTAGTCGAACCCCTCCTCCTGCAGTGCATCGGTGACTGTCTGGCGCTGCTCGTCGGAGACGAGAACCTGGATCTGGCGCACATCCCGTGTACGGCAACCGCCCGAAACAGTGTTCTGGTTGTAAGGTACTGCTTACCGGACAGGAGGCCCTCACAGGCCGATGCCCTCGCTGGTAGCCGCTGCTTGTCGTCCTGTCTCTCCCCCGGGGATGGGAAGCCAGCCAGCGACGGAACTGTGACCGTTCTTCAGCCGCCAGAATTACCACTATCCCCACATATTTACAGTGATTTCCCCTGGAGTGCAGTGTGACACAGCTTACCAAGAGCGATCGACGAAAACTCGAGGCAGCGTTCGACCGCCAGCTCGACGTCGGATTGCATCACGGTGCCCAACTGGCCGTGTACGTCGATGGAGAGCTCGCGGTGGATTTCGCAGGTGGAACGACCGGTCCGGACGGCGGCGAGACCACGTCGGACACGCGACATCTCATTTTCTCGTGTACGAAACCGTACGCGGGCGTGGGACTCCACCAGCTCATCGAGGACGGGAAGGCCGATCTCGACGATCCGGTGGTGGACCACTGGCCGGCGTTCGCCGATGCCGGCACGCAGAAAGCAACGATCACGATCCGGCAGGTACTCAGCCACACTGCCGGCATCCCCTACGGGGAGTTCGACGACGCAGCCGACCAGTGGGGTGACTGGGACGCGGTCGTCGAGGCGATGGAGGGGATCGACCCCGTGTTCGAGCCCGGCGAGCAGCCGGCCTATCACACGTTCAACTACGGCTGGGTCGTCGGCGAACTCATCCGTCGCATCAGCGGACAGCCCGTCGACGAGTACGTCGACGAGCACGTGTTCGATCCGCTGGACATGGAGCAGTCAGCGATCGGGTTGGCCCACGACGAGGAGGACGACGTGGCGACGCTGTCGGGGTTCGAGATGTTCGACCGGTGCCGCGACGCCGGCGAGGGACTCGGGATTCCCGCGTCCGAATCGGCCGCGGCGTTCAACGAGGAGTCCGTCCGTCGGGCGGTCATCCCGGCTGCAAACGGCATCGGGACTGCACGGGAGATGGCCCGGTTCTACGCCTGTATCGCCAACGGGGGCGAACTCGGGGGGACGCGCCTCCTCGAGGAGGACACAGTCGCCGAAGCGACCCGGACCCACGCCGAGACGGACTCGGACGGCACGCTCTCGCGCCCGGCGCGATACGCACTCGGGTTCTGGACTGGCGGGCTTGCCAACGACATGTTCGGCTCGTTCAGCCGGGAGCGGATGTTCGGCCACGCTGGCCTGGGAAGCATCTTCGGCTGGGGCGACCCGGAACTGAACGTCGGGTTCGCCTACGTCACGAACGGCATCCGCGAGGAGTCGTGGGAACACGCAGCCCGGGTCGGCGAGATCTCCGATGCCGTCCGGTTGGCCCTCCTGGACTACTGACCGGTGAGGTTCAGTCGGATCCTTCCCCGGAAGGCACTGATCGCTCGGTGGTCGGTGTCGGTGAAACGTCGAACTGCTTGAGGAAGCGCTGAATTGACTCGTCAGTTCCGACGACCGTCAGTTGCTCGTCCCCGCTCAATTCTCGCGTTGGATCGATCCTGTCGGTCAGGCCGGATTCGTCCTCGATAGCGATCACGCGACAGCCCGTTTTCTCGTAGATACTTGATCCCACGAGTGACTGCCCGGCGAAGGAACCGGCAGGGACACGGACGAATCGGATCTGACTCGCCGGTGCCAGAACGTCCTCGCCCCGGAGTTCCTTGGCGAGCATTCTAGCGCTCATACGAGGAACCGACAGGACGTAGTCGGCTCCCGCATTGAGGGCTTTTTTGGTGGCGTCAGTGTCACTCACCCGAGTCAGTATCTCGATGTTCGGGTCCAGCGACCGTGCTAGCACTGTTGTCAGCAGACTCGCCGAATCGTCAGGAAGCCCGACGATAACCGCCTCCGAGTTTTCGACCCCGGCCTCCCGCAGGACGTCCTTGGATCCGGCATCGGCGACGATATCAACTCCGTTGTGGTCCTCGATATCGATCGTCACGGTGTCGATTCCGGCTTCGGTGACGACCGAGTGTGCGGCCTGTCCGACCTCCCCCATTCCGACGAGGACGATCCGCTCGTGCTGACTGATCCGTGTCGGCCGGATGAAATCGCTGATCTCTTCGAGTGCGTCGTGCCCACCTGACACCAACAGCACGGTGTTGGGACGGATCACCGCGTCCGGATTCGGTGGCAGTTGTAGTTCGCCGTCGATCCACGCAGCGATGACGTTGGCTCCCGTCCGCTCACGTATGTTCGAATCCTGGATACGGGAGCCGACCAACGGGCTCTCCTGGTGGACTGGAATCTCGGTCACCTCGATGTCGGACCCCAGGTCGATCGTGTCGGTCAACTCCGAACTGAACGAGGTGACGGCTTTCTCCGCGAGTCGATGGCCGAGTACGTTGTGCGGCGAGAGAACACTGTCGGCACCCGTTTCTAACAGCACGTCACGGAGATTGCTGTCGTCGGTGAGCGCAATGATCTCGACATCCGGACGCAGCGATCGTACCGTCAGAATCGTGTCCACGTTCGCGTCGCCCGCGTCAGTAATGACTGCCCGGGCGGTGTCGATGCTGGCCCGCTCGAGCGCTTCCGCATCCTGTGGGGACCCGTAGATGGCGGAGTACCCATCATCGGAGAGCGCTCTGGCCTTCTCTTCCGAGGACGAGAGCAGCACGTAGTCGATTTCGAGTTCCCCGAGTTCGTCGAGAAGAACGGCGGAATCACGGCGGTATTCACAGATGATGACGTGGTCCCGTTTCGGAGTGAGTCGGTTGTCGAGATTGACCTCAGCACCGGTAAACAACGGAATGATGATCAGTCGAAGCGTGAAGAAGCCGACAGCGATTCCGGAAACCTGGGTCAGCGAGACGAACAGGAACATCAGCGGATGGCTCCACAACCCCGAGTCTTGCCCATAGCCCGTCGTTGTCATCGTCTGAATGACAAACTCTAATGACGCGAAGATCGATTGGTTCACTCCCTCCAGATACGAAAGTGCGAGATTGTACACCACCGTGTAACTGAGAACGAGAGCGCCGAGTCCGACGAAATAATAAACCACGAGTCGATTCCGACGGGAGAACTGGATCTCGGATAGCGACCGGGGAAAAGA
>PXSF01000153.1:16075-19050 GCA_003022845.1 Halobacteriales archaeon SW_10_66_29
CGTGTAACTGAGAACGAGAGCGCCGAGTCCGACGAAATAATAAACCACGAGTCGATTCCGACGGGAGAACTGGATCTCGGATAGCGACCGGGGAAAAGAGACCATTATGGCTTGGGTAAAGTACCTCCCGAATGAACAAAAAAATAGTGTTAAAAACAGAGGTTAGCGTGTCATAGAATCATTCACGTCGATTGTTTCCACCCGGATTGAGATGAACGAACCGCCCACAAGCTATGTGTACTGACTACACAAGGACCTTGATTCCAAGAGACACTGGGAGCACTCGTCAGGTATAACCGTTCGTGAGTGCGTTGCTCTCATTCGAGCGGTCAGTGGCTGTCACTGTCTGCAGCCAGATCTGCTCGTCTACGGTGCCAGCGGCAACAAAAGTGCCATCCTCTTGGGCCGTCACAGCGGTGAGCGTCTGTTCGTCAGCGTCGGAGAACGTCAAGTTCCACGCCAGGTCCCCCTGCGTTGTCCAGCGCTCGATGATGGCATCGCTCTTGGGAGAATCGTCCGTACATATCCATCGGACGAGTGCGTACCCATCAGTACCCTCTGCGAGCGGGCTTCCACCTGACGAGCACGTATACTCGGCGTCCCGCGTCCAGACGACTTCCCCCTGGGGGTCAAGTCGCTGGAGTGCCATCCCCTTTCCGCCACCGATACCGGTTATCGCAGTGACGACCACTGCGACGTACCCGCTGCCGTGAGCGTCAACGATATCGCTCGACTCTCCCTCTTCTCGACCCACGCCGCGTCTCCGTTGTCCACAACAGGTCACCGTTCGTCGCTACCCGAGCAAACCATGCTGCTGGCGTTTCGTCGGTCTGGTATGGGATGGAATTTGCTTGGTAATCGTCCGTCCCGACAATCAGATACTCTCCGTTGGACGCCTGCACAATATCCTTTGCGGAGCGATTGTTCCCCGTTCGATACACGCGTTCCAGGAGCACGTCACCGTCGGCGTTCAGTTCGTACAATACCGCCCCGGTCCCGTTTGACACGCCCCGTGACGTTCGCCCGACCGCTGCAATCGTGTCGTTGTCAGTCGCCACCAGTGCGTTCATTCTGTCGGCATACTGGGTCGAGGGGCCGAACTCTCTCTCGGAGATGATATCGCCGTTCGCGTCGGCGTTCACGATCCAGCCCACTGAAGTGTCAAACTCACCGCGCCAACCCACGAACGCGAACCCGCCATCGCTCGTCTGGATCAGATCTGACAGTCCTGCGTCTCCGTCACCACCGAACGTGTAGACCGATTCGAGCGAACGGTTTGGGGCGAGCCGCAGGACAACAGCGTCACGATCACCGTCAGTCAAAACGTGTCCACCGACGAGGTAGCCGCCGTCCGGGAGCGATTCGACAGCTGTGATCTCAGGATTCGCCCCCACGTCGTACGTATCGCCATCTGTTTCGATATCTGGTTCCATGCTCTCTGTCTCGGTGCTTGGTTCTACGTTATCTGTCTCGCTATCCAGTACTACTGCGCTAACTACGACCCAACTCGCCAGGAGGACGAGGACAAGAACAAGGAGGGACCGCTTCGTCGGGGCAGCCATGTCGCTACGTTTTATTCCTCTATAAATAATACTTACTCTGGTTTGCGGTCACTGTATCTCTTGTACTGACTGCTCTCCGAACGTTTTATTACATTCTATAACATATTATTACACATGCCAATCAACATCGACCGGTTTGAGGACGAGCCGACAGACGCCCTCGATATCAAGGAGGGGACACAGCCCCATACGATTCTCACTTTTTTGGCGACCAACGACGAGCAGGCGTTCACACAGACCGAGATTCACGAAGCGACGGAGATCACTCGGGGGAGCGTCGGTGTTGTCTTGTCACGGTTGGAGGAACGAGGACTGGTGCGACATCGGGGACGCTACTGGGCGATTGCGGAGGACGAACGGCTCGCCTCGTATGCGGCACAGCAGGCTGCAAGCTCCTCGTCAACGACAGATGACTACTACGGTGAGACGGACGAATGACCGACCAGCCGTACGCCCGGGGAACTGTCGTGAAAGGGCCGGATCTCCTGGGGCCACATACCCATCGACCATACGTCTGTCTGAGTACACAGAAACCCCCGTTTCGTGACGAAGAGGCCGTCTATGCGGCCGTCACAACGACACGTCGCTCGCAAGCGATCCCACTCGCTGGGGCAGACTTCAGGAGTGGCGGACTTCCCCGTGAGAGTTACGTCAATCCGTGGGTTCTCGTCACGATCAAACACGCCGATATTCGGGGAATCGAAGGCCAGCTACCCGAAGACACCGTTGACAAGATCGCCCGAGAGGCAGCGACCCATATCGGAGCATTGGACTGATACCGTGACTCGGTCACTTTGTGCCCTGTATCGACCGATCCCTGGGACAGAGCCACACCGAGGGGGTTGCGTAACTGTTACTGAATTCAGTATGATTTGACAATATTCGAGTGTGTTCCGTACCACAGTCCTTATCTATATGCATTACATATTGCCGGATATGGGAGATACGTACGAAATCGAAGGCGAAGAGATTGTTGAACGAGAGGTGAAACCGTTCGGAAGCGGTGGCGCACACGTTACAGCTCCGAAAGACTGGATCGGGGCAACGGTAAAACTCGTGCGGACATCGCCACCAACTGAGGAAGAATGACTCAACTCACCGAACAGTTCCACATACCGAGCGAGCATCACAACGCTTGTGACCGCCTCACCACACTCGTTGAGATCCATACACGGCGACTTCTCGCTGACGAATACTGGCGCGACGATCATCTAGACGCGATCAGCGACCACGCCGGACAGTCCTACACCTACATCCGAGACACCGACCGTGACAACTTTGCAGGCGTCGACGAGTATCTGTATAGCCGCTTCAAGCGGTGCATCTACCATCGTGTTACCCACGTTCTCGACGCACATTCCGACGAGTACCTCGCTTTTCAATTCGTCACTGATACAGTAACAGAGCGCAAAA
>PXSF01000154.1 GCA_003022845.1 Halobacteriales archaeon SW_10_66_29
AATTTCCTCCAGTACCTCTGCTAACTCGGGAAGGTTCAGTTGCATCAGCTCTACTAAGAGCCGAACCTTCCCATCTCTTTCGCTAAGTTAACGGTGCCGGCGATGCCATGAGCAAATGTTTCCGTGAAGCAATATAAAACCCCGTCCGGAAGGCAGAGCATCCAATTCGGAAGGACCGCAGACGAACACTCCCGCTCCAACGGCGACCTCGTCGCCTGAGCATCAGTTCAAGTCGCCACCATACGAGAATGTCGAGGGGAGGAAGGTCTATACTCAACGACAAAGGTTGCCGGGAAACCACATCAACTCCCTCAGCTAAGGGGTAGTGAGATGCATAAAACTCGGCCGCCGTCTTGTCATTCGGCTTGCCGAGGTTGTCTCATGGACTCGTCCGGATTTAAACCCGATGGCGAGACGGTCCTGCTCGTCGCTTCGCTCCTGCGCGGACTGTGACTCGCGTGATTCAAATCCCGGCTCGAACAGCAGCGATTTGCGGTTCGCGCGGGTTCGCACACGCTACGCGGTGCTCACCGAGTAGCTTACCACAAAATCGATGGACTCGCCGGGATTTGAACCCGGGGCCTCTTCCTTGCGAAGGAAGCGATCTGCCACTGATCTACGAGCCCACGTGGAGTCGTACGGAACGTGGGGACATACCCTCTGCGCGTGAGAGCCGCGACGCGAGGCGGGACCGGGGTCCCGCCGAGCGAGCGGCGGCCAGGTCCCGACCTCGTCGAAACGCGAGCGGCTTCGCCGCGAGCGTTCAGTCTTCGAGCACGATCTCGATACTGACGTCGTTGGGCACCTGAATCCGCATCAGTTGTCGTAGGGCCCGTTCATCAGCATCGATATCGATCAGCCGTTTGTGGACGCGCATCTCCCAGTGCTCCCAGGTCGCAGTTCCTTCCCCGTCGGGGGACTTGCGCGCCGGGACTTCCAGCGTCTTCGTCGGTAACGGCACCGGGCCCGAGAGCTTGACGCCCGTCTTGTCGGCGATGTCCTGCACCTCGCCGCAGATGCTGTCGAGGTCCTCGGGACTGGTGCCAGCCAGCCTGACGCGTGCCTGCTGCATGTTAGCGCTCGTTGACCGACATGACCTGGCCGGCAGCGATCGTCTGGCCCATATCGCGGATGGCGAACGAGCCAAGCTCCGGAATCTCGTCGGCCGGCTCGATGCTGAGCGGCTTCTGGGGCCGGACGGTCACCTTCGCGGCGTCGCCGGACTGGATGAAGTCCGGGTCCTCCTCGGCGACTTCGCCGGTCGAGGGGTCGATCTTGGCGTCGATGGACTCGATCGTACAGGCGACCTGTGCCGTGTGTGCGTGAAACACCGGGGTGTAGCCGGCGGTGATCACGCTCGGGTGCTGCATCACGACGACGCGGGCCTCGAACGTCTCGGCGACGGTCGGCGGGTCCTCGGCGGGCCCACAGACGTCACCGCGGCGGATGTCGTCCTTGCCGATGCCGCGGACGTTGAACCCGACGTTGTCGCCGGGTTCGGCGCGTGGCACTTCCTCGTGGTGCATCTCGATTGTCTTGACCTCCCCGCCCACGTCGCTGGGCTGGAAGCTCACGTTGTCGCCGGTGTTGAGAGTCCCGGTTTCGACGCGGCCGACGGGGACGGTCCCGATGCCAGAGATGGTGTAGACGTCCTGGATCGGCAGGCGAAGCGGCGCGTCCGTCGGCGGCTCCGGCTCCGGCAGGGAGTTCAAGGCTTCGAGCAGGAACTGGCCGTCGTACCAGTCGGTCTGGTCCGACCGGGTGGCGACGTTGTCGCCCTCGAACGCCGAGACGGGGATGAACTTCGCGTCCTCGACGCTGAACCGAACCTGCTTGAGGAGGTCCTCGACTTCGCTGACGACCTCCTGGTAGCGGCCTTCCTCGTAGTCGACGAGGTCCATCTTGTTGATGGCGACGATCATCTCGCCGATGCCCAGCGTCCGGGCGAGGAAGACGTGTTCCTGGGTCTGGGGCTGGACGCCGTCGTCGGCGAGGTTGTCCATCACGTAGGCGAACTCGAAGCCGCCCTTGCCTTTCTCTTCTGCCTCTTCTTTGTACTGCTCGATGACGTGCTCCGGGACGTTCTCGGTCTCGTACAGGAGTCGTCCGACCAGTGTGCTCTTCCCGTGGTCTACGTGGCCGATAATGGCCAGGTTCTGGTGTGGTTTGTCCTCACTCATTATTTCTCACGCGCAGAGGCGCTCTGTCGGAGAGTTTACGCGGTTGTTCATAAAACCATTTCGATACTGGCTGTCGGACAGCAGTTCGCTGTCTGGTGATTTGGCATGCACTGACACGCCAATGGCCCGACGACAACGGAGCCGTCTCGGGTGGGGGATGGGTCGATCGGCGGCGTGCGACGGTCGTTACTCGCGTTCGACCACGTCGACGCCGGTGATCTCGAAGCGCGCGCCGCCCCCGTCGGCGTCGACGACGTCGACCGCCCAGCCGTGGGCCTCGGCGATCTCCGCGACGATGGACAGCCCGAAGCCCGTTCCGTCCTCGGACGTGGAGTAACCGCTCTCGAAGACCTGTTCGCGCTCCTCGGCCGGGATGCCGGGGCCGTCGTCGGCGACGTAGAAACCGCCCGGGAGGTCGCCGACGGTGATCTCGACGCCGTCAGTCGACCCGGGCGGTTCGCCCTCGCCAACCTCCGAGCCGTCGGCGCAGTCCCGGGACACCGACTGCTCCGGGGAACCATGCTCCGGAGCGTCCTGACGAGCTTGCGAATCAGGGCTCGTGGAGCCATGCTCCACAGCGTTGCCGAGGAGGTTCGAGAAGAGCTGGCGGAGCCGGGACTGTTCGGCCACGACAGTCCGGTCCGTCCGGAGATCTAGCGACCCGTTCCCGGCGATGTCCTCCCGCCAGCAGGTCTCCACCAGCGCGGCGATGTCGATCGGTTCGGTCCCGTCGACAGTGCCGTCCTCCCGGGCGAGCACCAGCAGATCCTCCAGCAGCGTCTCCATCCGACGGAGCGATCGCTCGATCGTGTCGAAGTGGTCCTCCCCGCCAGTATCGCGGGCGATCTCGAGGTGGCTGTGTGCGACCTGCAGGGGGTTGCGCAGGTCGTGGGAGACGATGCTCGCGAACTCGTCGAGGCGGTCGCGCTCCCGTTTCAGTGCACGTTCGCGCTCGCGCAGCGCCGAGACGTCCCGGTAGATGGCGAACGCGCGCGTCACTTCGCCGGTAGCCGGGTCGGTCAGCGGGACCGCCTGCCAGAGGAAGTCCCGCGGCCCGTCGACGGTCATCCGTTCGAGTTCGCCGCTGAGGTACGTCCCCTGCCTGACCCGTTGGCTGACGTTCTCGGCCTCCTCGCGCTGTGACTCGGCGGCGACTACGTCGTCGAGTGGCTTCCCGACGACGCCCTCGCCCGGGGGTTCGAACAGGGTTCGGAACGGTTCGTTGATCTCCGCGATGTGCGGCGTCTTTCCCTCGAATTCGACGAGGGCGATTGCGTCCTGGCTCTTCTCGAACAGCAACCGGTACCGGTCCCGGAACTCCTGCAGTTCCCGGCCCACCTCCTCGCGTTCGACCCCGTCGCCGGCGGACGGCGACGCCTCGATTGCCGTCCTGATCCGGTGTGCCAGCACCACGTACTGTTCCTCGCCCGCCCCTCTCCTGACGTAGCCGGCCACGCCCGCCGAGATCGCCCGCCGGGCGAGGTCAGCATCGTCCGCCCCGGCGAACAGAACGAACGGCAGGTCCGGGTACTCCTCCCGGACGGCCCCGAAAAACGTCAGCCCGTCGCCCTCCGGCAGCCGGTACGTGGAGACGAGACAGTCGATCCGCCGGCTCTCCAGTACCTCGAACCCGGCGTCCGCGTCGGGTGCCGTCAGGACGCGGGCTCCCTCCAGGTGCTCTCTCAGGGCTGTCGCAGGCTCGCGACTGTCGGCTTCCCCGCCGACCAGGAGCACGCGGATCCGACCGTGATCCTTCATGTTGCTACTGTTATGTTAACTGCAGCATAAAACGTTGATGGGGCAGCTATCAGCCACTGTAAACGGGATGGTCCGGGCAGTCACTCGCCGAGCCTCCCGACGTCTGCGAGCACCGCGGAGGCCGTCTCGGGGCCACCGGCGCCGCGGCCGGAGATGTTGAGCCGGCCGGCGTGGGCCGTCTCCAGCTGGACGATGTTGCGGGTCCCGCCGACCGCGAGCGTGCCGTGCTCGGGGACGAGGCGCGGGCCGACGCGGACGTCGCCGCCGCTGACCTCCCCGATGAGCCGGATCGTCTGCCCGGCTTCGGTTGCGAGGTCGAGCGCGCTCGCTGGCAGTTCCCGGATCCCGGATACCTCCGCGTCCGCGAGCGTATACTCCCGGTCGTCTTCCGCGAGCACGTTCGAAACGATGACGCACTTCAGCGCCGCGTCAGTGCCCTCGACGTCGAACGAGGGGTCCGCCTCCGCGACGCCGAGATCCTGTGCTTCGGCGAGCACGTGTTCGTAGGAGAGCCCCTCGGCGGCCATCCGCGAGAGCACGAAGTTCGCGGTGCCGTTGAGCACGCCGCGGACGGCGCTGACGTTGTCCGCGCCGACGTCGGCGATCGTCGAGAGGACGGGGATCGCGCCGCCGACGGTCGCTTCGAAGAGAACGTCCCCCGCGCTCTCCGCTTCGAGTGCGCGGACATCGCCGTATCGCTCGGCGACGGGTCCCTTGTTCGCGAGGACCGCGTGGCGGTCCCGGTCGAGCGCGGTGCGCACGTGCCCGAACCCTGGCTCGGCGTCGCCGAGCGTCGTTGGCGTCGCTTCGACGAGCACCTCGTACGGCCCGTGCAGAACGTCGTCGGGCGCGTTGGCACCCACTGCGCCCTCCGATCGCTTTCGCTCCAGCGCTGCGTCCACGTCGATGCCGTCGCCGTCCACGACGCCGCTGCTGGAGTCGGCCAGTCCAGTGACGGTGTGGCCGTACTCGCCGGCGAGTTCCGCCACGGCGGTGCCGACGGCGCCGGCGCCCACGATCGCGAGTCTCACTCGGCGTCACCCCCGGTGAGCGGCTCGATGACCTGGAGCCCCTTCTCGGCAGCGATCTCGCGGATGTCGGCCAGTACCGTGTCGATCTCGCCGCTGTGTGTCGCCAGCCCGAGCCGGGCGCTGGACTCGGCCTCGGTCCCTTCCGGTGCCGACAGCGAGAGCGCCTGGACGGACGCGCCCGTGGATTCCTGAACCGTCGAGAGCGTATTCGAGAGGTCCGTGTCGACGAGGTGGCCGACGAGGATCACGGTCACTTCCTCGCTGTACCGTTCCGCGCCGGCCTGGATGACGGTGATCTCCGCCTCGCGCAGGCCGTCGACGATGGCGTCGAACTGCTCGGGTGTCGCCTCCAGGTCGACTTCGACCGGGATCTGGCCGCGGGGTGTCACGTTGCCCCGTTCGTGGAAGATCGAGAGGAGGTTCCCCCCGTTGTCGGCGATCGGTGCCAGCGCCCGCAACAGTTCGCCCGGCCTGTCGACCAGTTCCAGCCTGATCGTGTACGGCCGTACGCCGTCGGGCGAGTCACTCATCCGCAACCACCCGCCGCTGACGCAGCTCGTGACGCATTGTTCCCCTCTCGGAGTTCCAGTTATAAGTATCCCGCAGATCGTGGTCAAAGTCGCCGCGATGGGCGTCGATACGCTGCAATACGTCGATGGTGACGCCGGGCGTTCCCGGGAACAGTGCAGCGTGGCGACCAACAGGTGGGATCGATCTCCACCTCCAGATCGAATACGAACAGCGGTCGGCGCCGGCGTATGCGCCGACTGATGCGGTCGTGCGTGACTCTCGGCGGAGCTAGTCGGTGTCGACCCGCCCGTTCCCGGAGGGTGTGGCGTCGGTGGCCTCGGTCGACCGGGACGGCGCAATTCCCAGCAGTCGCTCCACGAGGCCGCCGAGCGCCCGGAGCGCCGCGCTGACGTAGACGCCGGCCAGGAAGACGAGGCCGGCGACGACCCGATCGCCCGAGGAGACGGTCGTCTCGCCCGTCGACGGGTCGAGCACGGACAGTTCTCCCGAGACGCCGGGGAACGCGAACGCCAGCAGGTACACGCCGGCCGCCAGCGGCAGCACGGCGACGGTCCGGCTGAGGACCTTCAGCCGGCACCGGTCCGCCTCCCCGAACCGCTTGGCGAAACTCGTGAACACGTACACTGTCGCGCCGAGGAACCCGAACAGGTAGACGACCGGTGGGACCCGCATCTCGACGTACGTCGCCGACAGCCCTACCCCCAGCAGCGTCGCCAGCAGCGTCCCCCAGTAGAGTACTTTCCCCCGCCGCGTGTCGTACCACGTCGCTTCCATGGCCGATCCCAGCGGGCGCGACACTGTAAAACCGACTGACAGTTTTGCCGCCACGTACCGCCGGGGTTCGGCCTCGTGGGGGGCGTCCTGCTCTCGATGGGAGGCGTACTGGACTCGGCCACGGACGTCGTGGACTCGCATCGGTCGTTCCTCGGATGTCCCGTCAGGGCGGTCACGCGTCATATCACGGCGTAGGTGGTCGGGTGAAAAGAGTCTGATCGCGTGGCTTCCGCGTTTCTGGGTTGGGATCGAGCGGTACCGCTCCGGGCCCGCGACTCATACTGGTGGCTGTACGTACGTGAACACTCGAAGTGAGAGTTCGCGGTATGACACAGCCGATGGACTGTCCTGGCACTGTCCGGAGTCACGTCTGGCTGTCTAGCAAAGACTGGTGAGGAAACGAATGACAGCCACCAGTATCACTCCTCGGCGTGGGGGCCCAGCCGGTAGAAGATGACGCCGAGCATGCCGACGAAGCTGACGGCGGCGAACCCGAGGCCGAGCCCGAACCAGAGCCGCGCCTGCTCGTACTCGCTCTCGGCGAAAGCGTGGCCCAGTCGGAGGGCGGTCTCGACCTGGTGGAGCTGCGTCCAGGCCAATCCCGCGATGATCACCCCGACGACGAAGGCGAGGCCTGACGCCAGAAACGTCAGCATCGACAGGGAGTCGGTTCTCAACGACAGGTCTGTGCTGCTCATACCCCTGGATGAGACTGGGCCCCGATAAAACCTCCCCTGATCAATCACGTCTCGTCGGGCTGCCCCCCGGCTTCGAAAAAGTCCAGCGGCAACCGACGTTCCACGCGGATGAGGTTTTCGTTGTTGATCTCCAGCCGGAGGTCGTCGAGCTGTTCGGCGATGCGGGTGATGTCCTCGTCCTCGGCGCCGACCGCCTTGAGCTGGAGGTTCTTCTGGCCGGTCATCAGCTCCACGACTTCGAGCACCTGGGGGATAGTCGCGGCCTGGGACGCGACCTCCGAGCGATCGCTGATGGCGGCCGTACAGGTGAAATGGAAATACAGTGCCAGGCCTGTGGGCTCGTGATCGATAGTCGTGGTGTACCCTGTGATAACACCGGCCTCCTCCAGCCGTTCCATCCTGTTGTGAATCGTGTTGTCCGAGACGCCGACCGCTTCTGCCAGATCCAGCGCCGTGTACCGGGCGTTCTCCTGCAGCAGATTCAGGAGCTTTCTGTCGATGTCGTCTAGCTCGTACTCCATCGACTGTGCTAGGCGCCGGCCACTCATGAACTCTTCGATACTCTACGTCTGCGGCGCAGATATTTTCAACATTTCTATCCAGGTTTCGTTACACCAGAAGTTTCGAAAATGTCTAGCTCTTACTTATACGTCAACCCATGGATGTTGATATATTTTCCTCATGTGGAGATCAGTTCGATATTCCCTATATTGGGGGGGGGATTTAGATACAATATCGAACCTTTTGGGGAAGACTTTTATACTAGTGGTCCGTTATACAAATGTGAACAACACAGCCAATCCGACGATAAGTTCGTCAGGGACATTCGAGCGGCAATCACTCAGCACTGAAGTTGTCGGCGCCGTCGCCGATGCGGAAGATGAACCGGCAACGGCACTGACGCCGCCGCTGGCCAGCGTAATCGACCCCGATGCCCTGGATTCCCTCTTCCAGGTCGGGTCCCACGGCCAGGTCGAGTTCTCCTATCTCGGCTACCAGATCACTGTCGACAGCGCGGGTAACGTCACGCTCGACGAGTAACACCGGGGCGAGTACGACTGCAAACCGCGAGCGTGTTAGCAGGGACTTTTCCGCTTCCGTCCCCTAACAACGACATGAGTCATCGAGAGACATGGCTCGGTCTAGAGTAACGCGCAAAGCCACTCGTTCGCGCCGGGATGGGCCTCGGCCGATAGTCCGGGGATGAGCGGTCCGGACACGTCTGTAGTCAGTGTAGTATACTGGCGGCGAAAATCCGTGCGGATTTTCGTCCGTCAGTATGAGTAGTGGTACAGGCGCCCGGCGCTGGCGCTGTGTCACAGCCTGGCAAACGCCCGGTATGACGAGGCAGTCCCGAAAATAGTCACGAACGACCGTATCATAGTGGTTGTTGTGACTCTTTACCGCCGGGCAGACAGAATACCGACGGTTCAAGCCCCGAAACACCTGTTTTTATGGGGGCCTCTGAAAATAATCACAACAACCACTATCAGTCCAGCGATCGGTCGGGATCACCGTGGATGACTGCGTCGAGGAAAAGCCTGCGGAACCCCTTCTCGTCGACCGATTCGATGACTCGGGTACTGGGCTCGCCGTCGGTGACGCCGTCCTCGTCGACCATGGTGTACCCCCGTGTCATCCCTTCCCGTTCGTCGACCTCGACGAAGTACGTCCCCTCCCGCTCGACGAGGTCGGGGGCGATGAGTAGCGCCGAGACGAGCGAATCAGGCTGTGTCGTCGCGTCTTTGCCCAGCGTCTCCCGGTTGAACTCCCGGACAGACTCCGTGATTGTCGCGTAGAACTGGGCGTACTCCGACTCGTCGGCCGCCGCCTCGATCTCCGCGAGGGTTTCCGATTCGAACATCGAATCGCGGAGCGTCAGTCCCCAGTCGACGAGTACCGTATCGAGGTTTCGAACCACGGTTTTCGCGGCGTCGGGGTCGACCCAGAAGTTGTACTCCGCGGCTGGCGTGACGTTGCCCGGACAGTTGACGTTCCCGCCCATCACCCACACCCCGTCGAGCAACTCGTTCAGGTCCGGTTCGCGCTGGAGCGCCAGCGCGACGTTGGTCAGCGGTGCGATACAGACGAGCGTCAGTTCGCCCGGGTTCTCCCGCGCCAGGTCGACGATGCGGTCGGGTGCGAACCCGTCCCCCGACGGGGCGTCGACGTCTGGGTCCAGCCGCCCGCCGAGGCCACCCTCGCCGTGAACGTACTCCGCTTTCTCGTAGTCTTTCAGCAGCGGCGAGCGGGCACCCTCGTAGACTGGGACGTCTTCGTGCCCGGCGAGCTGGAGGGTGTATTTCGCGTTTCTCACCTCGTCGTCGAAGTCGACGTTCCCCGCACAGATTGTCACTGCCTCGATGTCGATGCGGTCGGACAGGGCCGCCAGGAGGAGTGCCTGCGTGTCGTCTCCCGCGGTGTCCGTATCGATGATGACTCGTCGTGTGTCCATACCAGTCTTCCTCCGGTGCCGGACGCTTAGGTGTTTTGAGCCCCGTCGACTGATAGTGATCGA
Source organism: Halobacteriales archaeon SW_10_66_29 (assembly GCA_003022845.1). Classification (GTDB taxonomy): domain Archaea; phylum Halobacteriota; class Halobacteria; order Halobacteriales; family Haloarculaceae; genus Halovenus. Next base: position 9,491 of record PXSF01000154.1, read on the forward strand.
CAGTATGACTCTGTGTGGCTCGGTCGGTTTCTGTCGGGCACAGGACATGCCAGGATTTTACTCCCTTCCAGGCGAGGGGGTGGCATGGACAGAACGCTCGAGGAGATCGCGAGCACGATCCAACACACCGAAGTCAGTCCGACGGCCGACCGCGCACGCATTGTCGCCCTCTGTGCCGAGTGTCGCGAGTACGGCTTCGACGGGGCGATGGTCCTCCCCTGCTGGGTCCCGCTGGCCCGCGAGGAACTGGCCGGGACCGGCGTCTCCGTCTGCTCCGCGGCCGGCTTCCCGATGGGCGGGGACGGCCGCATCGCCAAAGCCAGCGCGGTCAGGGACGCCGTCGCCGCCGGCGCCGAGGAGGTCGACGTGATGCCCAACATCGGCTTCCTGAAATCGGGGATGGACGAGGAACTCGCCGCGGAGATGGACCTCATGGTCGAGGCCAGCGGCGACGCCGTCTGCAAGGCCATGCTCGAACTCGGCGCGCTCGACGACGACGAGGCAGAACAGATTCTCTCACTCGCTGTCGAGGCAGGCTTCGACTACGTCAAAACCTCGAGCGGCTGGGGCGAGGGCGGCAAAGCGACCGTCGAACGCGTCCGGTTCCTCCGCGAGAACGCTCCTGCCGACGTGAAGGTGAAAGCCAGCGGCGGCATCCGAACAGCTGCCGACGCCGAGGCGCTGCTCGACGCCGGCGCGGACCTCCTCGGCTCGTCCAGCGGCGTCGCAATCGTCGAGGGAGGGGCGGGCGATGGGGAGTACTGACGGCGACGGAAACGGCGACGAAGAACGGGAACCCGCCAACGTTGCCGTCGTGGGCAGTTACAACGCGGGCTACGTCGCGGAGGTGCCACACCTGCCGGTCCCCGGTGAGACGGTGACCGCCACCAACTACGAGGAAGTCCCCGGCGGAAAGGGGTCGAACCAGGCCGTCGCCGCTGCACGTCTCGATGCTGACGCCTACTTCGTCGGGTGCGTCGGGCGTGATCGCCGCGCGGAGACGGCGTATGACCTCTGGGACCGCGAGGGCGTCGACGCCACGAACGTCGCCGACGTCGACGAGCAGACAGGGCTGGGTATCGTGTTCGTCGAGGAGGACGGCGAGAACGAGATCGTCGTCTCGCCGGGCGCGAACCATGAACTCGACCGCGAGCGCGTCCGCGCGGCGGCCGACACCATCGGGGCGTGTGACGTCCTGCTCACACAGCTCGAAACGTCCGACGACGCTGTCGAGGCCGCCGTCGAAATCGCCGCCGACCGCGGCCTGGACGTGGTAGTCAACCCGGCCCCGGCACGGGAACTCTCCGGATCAGTCCTCCGGCACGTCGACTTCCTGACGCCGAACGAAACCGAGGCCAGGACGCTTGCCGGCAGGTCGCCCGACGAAGACGTGGACCCCGAAACCCTGAGTACCGAACTGCGCGACCTCGGCGTCGGGACAGTCGTGTTGACGCTCGGCGGCGACGGCGCACTCCTCGCCGACGGTACCGAGCGCGTCCGC
>PXSF01000155.1 GCA_003022845.1 Halobacteriales archaeon SW_10_66_29
GTCACCGTCGACGGCGAGACCCGTCCGCTCCCGGAGCCGTTCGTCGTCATCGCCACCCAGAACCCCGTCGAGAGCGAGGGTGTGTTCCCGCTGCCGGCGATCACCGGGATGTCTTCGACGGCCTCGATGACCGCCTCGATCACCTCGACGTGCTCGTCGTGGCTGACGGTCGCGGACTCGCCGGTCGAGCCCATCGGGACGAGTCCGTCGACGCCCGCGGCTTCGAGCCGTCGTGTGTCGCGCTGTAACTGGTCGAAATCGATGCTGTGGTCCTCGTCGAACGGCGTGACCATCGCGGGGTACACGCCCTCGAATGTATCTGCGTCTGTCATGTGTCGATCTCTGTTGTCGATGTCTGGGTTCGGTTTCTGGTGTGTCGTTCGCTAATCGGGAGCCAGTGCGACGGAAATCGGCGGTCCGGGAGTCACGCCGGACCGTCGGCCGCCGGGTAGCGGCCGCGACGGCCCGTGACAGAGGCGCTACGTCTGCCACGAGCCTGGCTACCGTTTGCGTTTGCGAGAACGAGCGGTGCCACTCACTGCCTCCCGGGCGACGCGAACGCCTGTCCAGCGCCGTTCGGGGGCGGTTCTCCGATACGTAAATTACTTCACACGTCCATCGCAAGGTTGCGAGCGATGAGCGTGTCATCCGCCCGCGAGGAGTGCGAGACGGTCCTCCAGTCTGTATCCGCCGCCGTGGTCGCCGACGAGTCGTTTCTGGAGACGGTGTTGACCGCGGTGCTGGCCGAGGGGCACGTCCTCATCGAGGACGTCCCGGGCACAGGGAAGACGCTGACAGCCCGGAGCTTCGCGTCGGCGCTCGGCTTATCGTTCTCACGCATCCAGTTCACGCCGGACCTCCTGCCGGGGGACATCACCGGCACCCACGTCTACCGCGAGGATGAGGGGACGTTCACATTCACCGAGGGGCCGATCTTCGCCAACTTCGTGCTGGCCGACGAGATCAACCGCGCGCCGCCGAAGACCCAGGCGGCGCTTTTGGAGGCGATGGCCGAACGGCAGGTCACCGTCGACGGCGAGACCCGTCCGCTCCCGGAGCCGTTCGTCGTCATCGCCACCCAGAACCCCGTCGAGAGCGAGGGTGTGTTCCCGCTGCCGGCGGTGCTCGACGCCGACGGCGTCCGGCGCCTGCAGGCGGTGCCCGAATCCGTGACGGTCGACGACGACATCCTCGATTACATCGTCGACGTCGTCGAGCAGACCCGGACCGACGCGCGGGTCGAGGTGGGGGTCTCGCCGCGCGGGACCCAGCGGCTGCTCGAAGCCGCGCGGGCCCGAGCCGTCATCGAGGGGCGGTCGTTCGTTCGGCCCGTCGACGTGACGACCGTGGCGCGCCCGGTGCTCGGCCACCGGCTCATCCGGACCACCGACGCGACCGTCGACGGAACGGGGACTGCCGAGGTGCTCGACGACGTGCTCGATGCCGTGTCTGTCCCGACCGTCAGGGCCGAGGACGGCGAGGCGTCACCGACCGAAGGGTGATCCGATGACAGCGAACTGTTGCCGATCGAGGGATGCTCGCGCGACAGCCGCTCCGAACCGGTTGCCGGCCACACACACATCGGGGTGAGTGCTGTGCGACGACTCAGCACACTCGCGCTCGTGATTCTCGCAGTGTTTGCCCTGGCGACCATCGCGACCTCGCTTCCAACCGTCTCGACCGATCCGGGTTTCGACCCCTCGGACGGCGCCGTGTCACAGGACGAGAGCGGAACCGCCAGCTCCGGGGGTGGGGGCGGACAGCCGGGCGACGGGGACGAAGGTGGCCGGTCGACGTCGGACTCCGGAACGTCGCCGGCTGCCGCCGAGCGCCAGGTCCCGCTGTGGCAGGTCGCCGGGGGACTGGGGCTGTTCGCGCTCGCCAGCCTCCTGGCGCTGTACGCCCTCACGCGCGGCGCGGACGCCGAGGGAGAGGCGGCCGACCGGTCGTCGCCGACGGAGCCAGCGGTGCCCGACGCCGACAGCGTCACGCTGGTGACGGACCCTCCCGCGTCGAACGACGTTTACCGCGCGTGGAACGCCCTCTGTCGGGCGGTCTCGGCCGATCCTGGGGGCGAGACGCCGGCCGCCGTCGCACGGGCGGCGATCGACGCCGGCTACGATCCGGTGCGGGTACGCGAACTCACCGGGACGTTCTGCCGGGTCCGGTACGGCGACTGGGAGCCGACCGGCGACCACGAGCAGACGGCGAGAGAACTCGCAGCGTCGCTGTCGCTCGACGCGCCGGCCGGGGAGTGGGAGCCGTGACCGGCAGCCGACGGCTGGCCGTGACTGCCGGAGTCCTGGCTGCAGCGGGCGGCGTCGCGCTGACGCTCGGGCCGGCGGTCGGCGCCGGCCCGGTTGCGACGATCGGGTCGATCGCGCTCATTGCGCTGGTCGGTGCCGCTGCGCTGTGGCTGGCGGTCGGACAGCTCCTCGGTGCCGGCGAGACGAGCGTTCGGATGCCCGAGCCGGAGTCGCGGCTGGGCTACCGCGTTCCCGGTCAGGCGTTCGCCGCCACCCTCGACGAGGTGAGCCTGGCCGGCCGCCGGCAGCAGGCGACCGACGGCGATCCCCCGCGGGAACGCCTGCGCGCAACCCTACGCGACCTGGCGGTCGGGACGCTGGCGCGGACCGACGGGTGGTCGCCGTCGACCGCCGCAGACAGGCTGGCCGACGGGACGTGGACCGACGATGGAACGGCGGCGGCGCTGTTCGCCGGGGAGGACCGGCCGCCAGTCCCGCGGCTGGCGTACCTCCCGGTCGGCGACGTCGACCTGCCGGTCACCCGGCGGGCGCGCCACGCCGTGACGGCGCTGGCCGACCGTGCTGGAGTGGGGGAGCCGGACCCGGACGCGCGGCTAGATCGCCGTAACGACTCCGCTTCCGGTCCCTACTGGCCGCGCGGGGAGTTCCCGCAGCGTCGATCGACCGGGCTGACGTGGCTGGTCACCGCCGGGGTGCTCGCCGTCAGTGTTGGCGGGCTCTGGTTCGGGCAGCCCGGCGTCGTGCTGACAGCGACGCTCGGCGTCGCGCTGCTCGGGGTCGCTGCCGCCCAGTCGCCATCGCCGACCGTGACGCTGTCGCGCTCGCTGTCGACTGACGCGCCAGCGGCCGGCGACCGCGTGACCGTCACCGTCACCGTGCACAACACCGGCGACACGACGCTGCCGGACATCCGGCTGGTCGACGGCGTTCCGCCCGGGCTCGCCGTTGTCGAGGGCAGCCCGCGGTTCACGACCGCGCTCCGGCCGGGGAACGCGGCGACGTTCAGCTACACCGTGGCTGCCGTCAAGGGGCGACACACGTTCGAACCCGGGCTCGTCGTTGTCGGGGATGGGATCGGCGCGACGGAGACCGCGACCACAGTCGAGGTGGCCGGCGGCCCGACGGAACTCGACTGCGGGTTCGAGCTGCGGGACGGACGCACCGATCCGCCCCGGCCGCAGGTGACCATGATGTCGGGCCAGCGGGTCGGTGATGCCAGCGGTGCCGGCGTCGAGTTCGACACCCAGCGGGAGTACCGGCCGGGCGATCCGCCGTCGCGGATCAACTGGAACCACCGCGCCAGGACCGGCGAACTCGCCACCGTCGAGTTCCGTGAGCCACGGCTGTCGCGAGTGGCGGTGCTGGTCGACACACGCCCGCCCGCCTACGTCGCCGCCGAGCGCGACGGGGTCCCGGCGCCGCGACACGGGGCAGTCGCAGCGTTCACGGTCGCCAGCCGGCTGCTCGCCGACGGGGTGCCGGTCGGGTTCGGCACCGTTCCGGCCGAGAACAGCTGGACGCCGCCGGGCGCCGGGCCCGACCAGCGGCGGCGTCTCGGGGCGTGTTTCGCCGACGACGACGCCGTCCCGTGGTCGCCGCCCGGTGCCGTCGAGATCGCCCGAACGCTGGACATCGAGGGCCACAGCGTGACGCTGCTCAGCCCCGACTGCACGGATCCCTCGACCGTCGAGGGTGCGTACGGCCGCCTGACCCGATCCCGGCGGCTCGCCACGCTCCGCGAGCACGGAATTCCGGTCCGGGGCTGGCCGCCCGCGGAGGGCAGCGAGGGGGTGGGGCTCGATGTCCGGCACTGAGACGGAAGTGCGGGTAGCCGGCGCGCTCCCGCCGGTCAGCGTCGGCGTGACTGCTGTTGCGGTGGTCGTCGTCGCCGTCCTGGTCGCACCGTCGCCGGTGCCGCTCGGCGTGGCCCTGACCGGTGGGGTGGGAGTTGCGATCGGGCTGTTCCGGTTCGAGAGTCGCTCCATCACGGCCGGGGCCGGCCTCCTGTTCGTGGCTGTTGTCCTCTCGGGCGGCCGGTCGACCGGCTGGTATCTCGCCGCGACCGTCCCGGTCGTTCTCGCGTGGGTAAACGCCCGCTACGCCCTCCGCCTCGGCCGGCAGATCGGGCGGGCGGGCGCCACCCTCCGGGTCGAACTCGTCCACACCATCCTGACGCTCGCTGTGCTGGTCGTCGGTGGGGGTGCGGGCTACGTCGCCTCCCGGTCGGTCGCTGGCGGGGGCTCGCCGCTGTCGCTCGCGCTGCTGTTCGTCGCCGTCGTCCTGTTCACGGTGGCACTGCGTCGCGCGTAGCGCGACACTCGCCCGACCCGCCGGACGCCCGGGCCCGGCGTGGACCGTTCAAATCGACCGACAGAGTGGCCACTGTTACCAGGACACAAACGTATACTTTTTGAGTACTGACATCCTACGTACGGGACGATGGTCGGACACAACGGACTGAGGATCCGGATGATGCTCGCGGGAGCCATGCTGTTTGGCTTCTACGCGGCCGTCGCCGGAGCCGTCATGTACACGTTCGGGACAGGGACCGGTGTCCTCGCGCTCCTGTTGCTGGGCAGCCTCGCGTTCGTCGGCTTCCAGTACAAGTTCGGGAAGTGGATGGCCCTCCGCAGCGTCGACGCGGAGGACATGCCCGAGGGCCGCGAGGGCCGGTACAACTACGGCGAGATCCATCGCTCGGTCGAGCAGCTCTGCCGGGAGATGGGCGTCGAGAAACCGCGCCTGATGGTCGCGGACATGGGCGTGCCCAACGCGTTCGCCGTCGGCCGCAAGGGCGCCGGCGTCGTCGTGGTCTCCCGGGAGATCGTCGACCTCCTGGAGCACGACGAACTCGAGGGCGTGCTCGCCCACGAGCTGGCCCACATCAAGAACCGCGACGTCGTCATCATGGTGCTGGGCCAGTCGATCGCCTCGATGGTCGGCATCATCGTCCAGTGGGGGTATATCCTGGGCGGCGACCGCAATATCGCCACCTACATCGTCGGCATGCTGCTCGGGACGATCGCCCAGATGATCGTGATGATCTTCGTGATGGCGATCTCGCGCTACCGGGAGTACGTCGCCGACGAGGACGCCGCAACGTACACCCGCAACCCCGACGCGATGGCCCGCGCGCTGGAGAAGATCAGCTCCGGCGCCCAGGGCAAGGACATGAAAGGCGAGGAGACGGTCAACGCCCTCTGTATCTTCGGCACCGAGCGGGGGATCCTCCAGACGATCTTCTCCACCCACCCGCCGACCGAGAAGCGCGTCAACCGCCTGCGCTCGATGTAGGCCCGGGCGTCGGTCCCACAGCTGTCCTTCGAACGCACCGGTCACTGATCCGGGAGACACCCGGCGACGAAGTTTTTTGTAACTGGTCGAATATGTTACGCACATGCCCTCCTGCTCGAACTGCGGGGCGGAGACAACACCTCCCGCCGAGTTCTGCCCGTCCTGCGGAGCTGCGGTCGGAGCAGAGCGCCACGCGGGGTCGGGGGCCTCGGTGCACGCTGACGGCACTGAACCCGGGACGAAACGGGGCGGTTCCGAGCCGGCCCGCCAGACGGAGGCTCCGGAGCCCGCACGGGCCGGCGACCAGGGAGCCCGACGGCGCGCCGGCGCACCGGAGTCCGCACCCCGGCACGGTGGCTCGTCCGGGAGCGGGATCGGGCGCCGGGAACTCCTCGTCGGCGGCACGCTCGCGTTCGGGGCCGTGGGTGGCTGGGCCCTGTTCCTGCGCGAGGAATCCGAGGGACCGGTCGATGTCGTCGAGGCGTCGTGGGACGTCTGGGAGGCCGACGACGGCGAGGGGTTCCGCGAGCTTGTCCACTCCGAAAGCCCGATACGTGAGACGAACTGGTGGAACGACGACTCGTACTGGGAGGAGAGGTTCGGCCGCCAGGAGGGGCTCGAGTGGGAGCTCGAGGAACGAACCCTCATCGAGGAGACGGAGACGGCGGCGTCGGTCCGGGAAGTGTACATCTGGGATCCCCCGGAAGGCACGCGGAGTCGCGTCACCGACGTCGTCGAACTCCGGACGGAAGACGGCGAGTGGAAGATCTGGGAGCGCGAAAACGAGGAGTACGAGGAGGTCGATCGCCGCCCTGACGAGCGCCGCCTCGGCCTTCCGGAGGTGTTCGGAGGCCGTACTCGGCGCACAGCCGAGGCGCTCGTCCTCTTTGCGGTCGGCGCCGTCGGACTGGCGACGCTCGTGGTCCGGCGGGCGAGCTAACAGTCGTCGTCCCGCGACGGCAGCGGGCGGTTGCAGTTGTGACAGAGGCTGAACTCGGGGTCGTTCTCCGCGCCGCAGGCCGGGCACTGGTCCTCGGGGACGTCGACCGCATCCTGCTCCTGATCCGCAGCCCCCGTGATGACGTTGTAGACGCGCGGGTTGTTGTCCCTGAAGTACTCGCGCTCGCTGTCGTACTGCTCCTCGTACTGCTCGCGGAGGTACGGCACCAGCACTGCGAACCCCAGGAGAAACAGCCCGGCGGTCAGGAGCAACACCGGATCCATGGGAGACCTGTTTCGGCGGCCGTCACTTCCATGTTTCTCCCGTTCAGGGCCGGGACCGCTACCTGTACTCGGTGACGTCGTACTTGTGACCGACAACGCCGACGACCTCGCCGTCCTCGCGGAGGGGCTGGTACCAGGTCTCGAACGTTCTGCCACTGATCTCGACGGTCGCGTTCACCCGCTCGCCGTCGAGCGCGCGCTCGCAGTGCTCGATGATCTCGGGGCGGTGGTCGTACAGGTCGAACACCGACTCGCCGACTGCCTCGCCGGGTTCGAACCCGATCCCTTCGAGCGCCTGGCCCTGCGAGCGGGTGAACACGCCGTCCGCGTCGAAGGCGTAGAACACGACCGGAACGTTCGAGAGCAGCGTTTCCAGCGCCGTCTCCAGTTCGACAAGCTCCCGTTTCCGGTCGGTCTGCTCGGTGATGTCGTGGTAGATGACGTACCCCCGTTCCCCGTGTTCGCCGGGCTGTATCGGCACCGAACGCAGCCGAGGTTGATCGACCGTGCCTCGTCGGCGTACGGCGGCGGGACGACGAGGTCGTCGAGCGACTCGCCGACGGCCTCGCTGGGGTCGTGGCCGAACGTCTCCCGGAACGCTGGGTTCACTATCCTGGCGATCGGTTCCTCGCCGTCGAACTCGTAGAACACGATCGCGTCCGGTGCGTTCTCGAACAGCACCGAGAACCGGTCACGTTCGGTTTCGAGTGCAGTGACCGCCCGGTGTTTCGTGACGGCGTTCTCGATGCGGTTCGCGAGCACCGCGAACTGTTCGGTGCCCCCCTCCTTCTGGAGGTAGTCGGTCACGCCCGCGGAGATGGCCTCGCTGGCGATCTCCTCGCTCCCTTTGCCCGTGAACAGGATGAACGGCAGGTCGGGGCAGGCGCCACGGACCATCTCGAGCAGCTCCAGCCCGTTCGTCCCCGGCATGTCGTAGTCGCTGACGACACAGTCGACATCCCTGTCGAGGCGATCCAGTGCCCTGTCTGCGCTCGTGACCGACTCCACCGAGAGGCGATCCGTCTCCCTCTCGAGCAACTCCGACGCGAGATCCGCGAACCCGGTCTCGTCGTCGACGTACACGACGTGTATCGCCCCGTCCATGTCTCTATTGTGGGAACCCTCCCTCAAAAACTATTGTGGCATGCTATGACGCACATATGGGACCGGCGGGTCGACAGCCTCGGCGTGGAACGCAGTGGCCGCCCGGTGGGCGGGGCGGCTGGAGCCCAACGCCTTTGGCGCTGGCTTATCGACAGTAGGTATGGACGACATTCACCCCCGCCAGCGGATCGCGGTCCTCGTCGACTCGCAGAACCTCTATCATTCGGCCCGGAGCATGTACACCCGCAACATCGACTACGCCGAACTGCTGGAGGCAGCCGTCGACGGCCGCGAACTGACGCGGGCGATCGCGTACGTGATCCGGGCCGACGCGCCCGAGGAGGAGAGTTTCTTCGAGGCGCTTTCCGACATCGGCTTCGAGACCCGCATCAAGGACATCAGGACGTTTCCCGACGGCAGCAAGAAGGCCGACTGGGACGTCGGGATGAGCCTCGACGCCGTGACGCTAGCCAACCACGTCGACACGATCGCGCTGTGTACCGGGGACGGCGACTTCGCGCGGCTCTGTGGCCACCTGAAACACGAGGGCGTCCGCGTCGAAATCGTCTCCTTCGGCGAGTCGACCGCCGACGACCTCCGGGCGGCCGCCGACGCCTTCACCGACATGAGCGACGACACCGACCGGTTCCTGCTCTAAGGAAATTACAAAAGCCTCGGGCCACCGCGCCCAAGGCTGTTTACGCGTGTGGCTGTACAGAACCACGCAGTACCGGCTGCAGTGACGGAACTCTTTTCCCGTGCGCACGGGAAGCAGAGGTATGGCAGACGACTCCGAGGAGACCGAATCGACGGCGGAGGAATCGACCGGTGACGAGGCTGGCGGCGACGACGGGGAGGAGAAATCCTTCCGCGAGCGCGTCGAGGAGATCCGACAGAAGCGCGCCGAGCAGGAGGGCGACGAGGGCGAGGGCGAACCCCGCGGCCCGCCCGAGGAGATGATGGGTGGCGGCCCCGGCGGCGGCATGGGTGGCGGCGGAAACCCCTTCGCACAGATGATGGGCGGCATGATGGGCGGCGGCCCCGGCGGCATGGGCGGTGGCCCCGGCGGCCCGCGCGGCGGCCAGCAGGAGGGCGGCGACAACGAGGAACTCATCCGCGAAGTCCGCAAGCTCCGCGACGAGGTCCACGACGTTCGCCGCTCGCTGGACCGCATCGCCGACGCGCTCGAAGACGACTGACCGGGCTACCGGACCAGATTCTGCCGCAGTTCCCGCACGTCTTCGGCAGCCGCGGGCCTCCCGTCGACCGCCGCGAGCGCCTCCGTGGCCTCTAGCGTCCGCACGGAGTTGTCGAGAAAGGAGAGCACGTCGCCGGGGTAGGCGTACAGCATGTAGTCGTCGCCCATCACGTCGACGATGGCGTCCGGCCCGAGCCCCTGCTCGCGCAGCTCCAGCAGGTAGCGCAGGAACTTCCGCTCGGCACAGCCACAGTGGGGGTTGGCCTCGCAGTCGCAGTCGAGGAAATCCTCCGCAAAGTCCAGCACCCGGTCGCGGGTGGCGTCGTTGAGCTTCGACAGCCCCTCGCCCTGGTAGAGCACGTCCATCGTCGCCCCCTTGAACGCCCCCTTCGGGAACGACCGCTCGAGCTGGGAGACGAGCTGCTGGTGGTTTTTGACGTAGATCTTGTCCGTGATGGCCACAGTTGTTCCCTCGAAAGTGCCCACGGAACTAAAACAGCGCGGTCCGAGGTCACGTCTAGCTGTATATCATAGTGATTATTGTGACTGTCTACCGGGTCGACCGCATGCAGTCGCGCGGTCGATCCCGGAACGACTCACAATAATCACTATCAGTCGTCATCGTCAGTCACTTCGGTACGGGCCTGTCGGCGGGCGGCGCGCTCGATGAACTCCTGGGGGAGCTGGTCGATCTCGCCGGCCTGGACACCCCAGAGGTGGGCGTACAGGTCGTCGTTGTCCAGCAGCTCCTCGTGGGTACCCCGCTCGACGATCTGCCCGCCCTCGAGGACGACGATCTTGTCGGCGTCCTTGATCGTCGAGAGGCGGTGGGCGATCGCAAAGGTGGTGCGGTCGGCGGCGATCTCGTCCAGCGAGCGCTGGATCAGCATCTCCGTCTCGGTGTCGACGTCGCTGGTGGCCTCGTCGAGGATCAGGATCTCCGGGTCCTTGAGGATCGCCCGGGCGATCGAGATCCGCTGGCGCTGGCCGCCCGACAGCTTCACGCCGCGCTCGCCGACCTCGGTGTCGTAGCCGTCCGGCAGGTTCGTGATGAAGTCGTGGGCCTCGGCCATCTTCGCCGCCTCGATCACCTCCTCGCGGCTCGCGTCGAAGGAGCCGTAGGCGATGTTCTCTTCGACGGTCCCGTAGAACAGGAACGTGTCCTGGCTGACGTACCCCATCGACTGCCGGATGCTGCGGATCGTCACGTCCCGGACGTCGGTGCCGTCGACGCGGATCGCACCCTCCTCGACGTCGTACAGTCGCAGCAGGAGCTTCAGCACGGTGGACTTGCCGGCGCCGGTCGGCCCGACGAGCGCAAGCGTCTCGCCGGGGTCGACCTCGAAGTCGATATCCTCGAGGATCGGCTCCTCGTCCGAGTCGTAGCCGAAGCTCACGTCGTCGTACTCGATGCGGCCCTCGGTGACCTCCAGGTCGGACGCGTCCTCGGCCTCGGCGACGCGGTAGGGTTCGTCCATCAGCCCGAAGATCCGCGCCGAGGAGGCCCGCGCCCGCTGGTACATGTTGATGATCTGCCCGAACTGGGCCATCGGCCAGATGAACCGCTGGGTCAGCAGGATGAACGTGACGAACTCGCCCGTCGAGAGGGTCGTCGTGAAGATCCAGGGCGCCTCACCCTCGGCCGCGAGCACCCACAGCCCGCCGGCGAGGAACGTCAGCACGAACCCCAGTCCAGCGAGCAGCCGGAGGCCCGGGAAGAACTTGATCCGCGTGTCGATGGCGTCCCAGTTGGCGTCGAAGTAGTCCTGGCTCACGTCGTCGACGCGGTCGGACTCGTACTCCTCGGTGTTCGAGGACTTGATCACCTTGATGCCGCCGAGGTTGTTCTCCAGCCGGGAGTTGACCGTGCCGACCGTCGAGCGCACTTCGGCGTACTTCGGCTGGATGATCTTGATGAACATGTAGGTGAACAGCGCGATCAGCGGCACCGGCAGCAGCGCGATCAGCGCGAGCTGCCAGTTCAGGTAAAAGAGGATGCCGGCGATGCCCAGCACCATCACGGTCAGCCGGAACATCGAGTTCATCCCGTCGTTGAGAAACCGTTCGAGGCGGTTGACGTCGTTCGAGAGGATCGACATCATCTCGCCGGTCTGCTTGTCCGCGAAGAAGTCCATGTTCAGCCGCTGCATCTTGTCGTAGGTGTCCGTCCGGACGTTGTGCTGGATGTTCTGTGCGAAGGAGTTGAACCCCCAGTTGCGGGCCCAGTGAAACGCCGACCCGAACAGGAACGCGCCGCCGATCAGCGCGACTGTCAACAGCAACTGCTCGTGCTGTCCCGCGGGGATCAGGCTGTCCGGGACGAACCAGATGTCCGTGAACTCCTTGTCCCGCCGGAAGATGGCGTCGATGGCGAACCCGAGCAACACCGGCGGCACCAGGTCCAGCAGCCGGGCGAAGATACTTGCGAAAATCCCGACCAGCACCTGGAACTTGTACCGGACCCCGTACTCCCGGAACAGCCGCTTCATCGGGTTCTCGACCTTCTCCCGCTGTTCCTCGAACGGGTCGTCCTCCTCCCACTCGACGCTCATTGTCATTTCTGAGTCGCCTCAGTCCAAAAAGGGTTTCCGAGTCCCGTCAATCGCATCACTGTGATCTTTTTTCCTTCGAGAGAACACCCGGATTTGTTCGTGAATGTGTATGTCTGTACAGCTGAAAACCGCGCCGTCGAGAACGGGGGGACTGTCGACGCGGGGCCGGGGTGGCCATCCCGTGGGCCCGCTTGAGGAACCTGATGCTGAGAGATCTAGGTCCGTCCTCGTTCGACCAGTTCCGTCAATCCCTCCATTGGAATGGGTGCCACGGCAAGGAGTTCGTCATACGCCGTAGTAGATGCTCGCAGTCACGTTGTGATGCCGGTATACCTATCGCAGGACATGGTAGTAGAGGCTTAAGGTATCTACTATGCCGACCCCCATACCTCGCCTGGCGGGCCTTCGAATGAGTAGGGAACGTGCGGCGAGGCCGACCCGCAAGTGGAGTGGTGACCCGTCTGGCCTCAGCCCTCACCCATTTCGTCGCGCCAGTACCACACACCATCCCAACGAAGCTGCCCCGGAAACGGCTGTGGGAAATCAGGCGAATGTGAGCCAAGATGTCTGCGAGAATCACTACGACCAGCGGACGAAACGGGAGAATATGGAGCAGCGGCGGAAGTTTCTCGATAAAATTTAATATCGTATTCGTTCTTATCTTAAATACATAATCTAACTTAATGAATGGATTAACCTAATCGAAATCTTCAATAGATCCGTGACCATGAATATTTGAAGTCTATTGATACTTTTCGAATTCTGCATCCACGTCATCGACAAGGTCATCGATTGGTTTTTCGATCACCCCTATTATATCACTAGCATGAAATACCTTGTATCTCTTTTTTCCCGTCACCTCGGTTAAGACTCCATCATCTTGAAGCTCATAAATCGAATTTCTGGCAGCATGATAGCCTACATCCACTCGATCTTCTGCCTGTTTAATAGTTATAACCGGGTTCCTAAATAATTCATAAATTATAGCAAGGAGGGTTTCTGACTGGCGTCCCTGATATTCCTCGCGATATTTGTCCCTCAACTCCAACAGTTCATTCGATCGAATGAATACTTCTTTACTCTGGTTAATAACCCCATCAAGGAAAAACGAAATCCAATCTTCCCACTCACCTTTTGAATTCACTTGGAATAATTTGTCAATATACTCATCACGATATTGATTGAAATACGAGCTAAGATAAAGGAACGGGTCGGGAAGTAGACCCCACTTATCCATCAAGAGCGTTATCAGCAATCGTCCCATGCGGCCATTCCCATCGGTAAATGGGTGTATCGTTTCAAATTGATAATGTATTAGTGAAATATCGATAAGCGGATCAAATGTAGGTCCATTCTGGATATACTCAACCAATTCCTCCATCTCGTAAGAGACAAGATGAGGGGCCGGTGGCACGAACCGTGCCTCTCTCGAATTTTGACTTCCGATAGCTCGCTGATCTGGTCCGAAATCCCCTGGATTTTTTTCTCCACCTCTGACATCAGTCATTAAGATACTGTGGAGTTCCTTCATCAAGTCCGATGTTATCTCTGATTCTCCAATCCTGTCACGACCCTCCTGAGTGGCGTTAACATAGTTGAGAACCTCGGCCGCTTCATGTCGTGTCGTCCCTTCGATAGCGTCTTCTTCCCCTGCCTCATGAGCATAAACAGCGGAAACAGTTGCATACGTTCCTTCAATACGTGATGAAAAAACCGCCTCCCTTCGTATAAACGGTCCTAAAAGCAACATACGTGATTCCTGCACCATTTTGCCAATACCAGCCAATTTTCCTACAGTACCCCGCGCCTCTGCTAATTTCTCAATTAGTTCCGGTGTGTAATCAAAATCTGGGGGGAGAGGATCTGGGTTGTACGTTGGATACCCCTGATCAGTACTAATCTCTCCCGGATAATTCGCCGTGAAGAGTGTAGGGTCCATCTGCGACCCAATTCCATCCCTCTAATGTTAACTTTTGCCCCATTATCCAAAGTTAGAGGTGAGTGAACCGTCCTAACTGTATCCACTGTCTACTTACCGAACAAGTTCCGGCAGAATGCGCCGGGATGAAAAGCATTCAGCATGGTATCGCTAATCAGCTACCACCAAATTAGAACTCCATCCACCTTTCTAAGATTGATATGGCCACTTCGACATAAAGTAAGATCCAACGTTGCATCTGGAGGTCCCCGTACTCGCTTGAGACAAATATAAATTTGAGACAGGGTAGTTATCGCGGATATTACCTCGCAGTACATATATCATCCGATAACTCGCACTACTACTAAGTTAATCCCCCAAAGACGTAGTGGGATATGTACGATCAGCGGGTAACCATCAACGATGCAGTACGCCAAGTCCAAAACGAGAACTACCTCTTACCAGCTATACAAAGGGAAATCGTTTGGGAACGAGATCAGATAACAGATTTGTTCGATTCCGTATTACAGGGATACCCGATCGGAACCTTCCTTTACTGGGATCTGAAGGACGAGAATCGCGATGAGTATACGATGTACGGTTTTATCAAGCACTTCATTACCACCACCAAGTACGTCGATACGGATGCCCAGACCCGTAACTCGAAGGTCAAACCCGACGGAGCGGGCGACCTCAAATTAATATTGGACGGACAACAGCGGCTCTCATCCTTCTATATCGGACTCAAGGGGACATATAGCTACAAGCAACCCTACAAATGGTACCGAAATGAGAGCGCGTGGAAACGATCGAGACTGTATTTCAATCTAACCTCTGATCCGCGTGAGCAACTGGATTCGGGAGGTGATCGACAAACGCGATATGAATTCAAATTCCTGCCAGAGGGTGATTATGAGGGCCGCCTCGTCGAACGCGGTGAAGATTACTGGTTCCGAACTGGTGCGATTTTGGATTATCCCGATAGTAACGACGTCACGGATTACATCTACACATTAGAGGAGGAACTGGATCTCGACGGTGATGAGAGACGACTGGTCGGACAGAATTTGCGAGATCTCCGTGCAGCTATCCACGACAAAGCGTA
>PXSF01000156.1 GCA_003022845.1 Halobacteriales archaeon SW_10_66_29
GAGAGCACTGCCGGGCAGCCACGCCACACGGGGTAACGGCTGAACGCATCTAAGCCGGAAACCCACCTGGAAAAGAGGCACCGCTTTAGGCCACTCGTAGAAGACGAGGTCGATAGACTCGGGGTGTACGCGTCGAGGCAACGAGACGTTCAGCCCGCGAGCACTAACAGGCCAAAGCCACTATTCATCCGCATTGGACTCGGTGTAAACGAGTCCAGGCGCAATCTGGATCGCACGGACACACGGTTTCTAGACCACTGATACAGGTGTCGCGGCGGACGCCGCGTCGCGGTTCGACTCCGCGAGTCAGCGTTAAGGCGGCCACAGCGGCGGGGTTACACCCGTACCCATCCCGAACACGGAAGTTAAGCCCGCCAGCGTTCCGGTGAGTACTGGAGTACGAGAGTCTCTGGGAAACTCGGTTCGCCGCCTCCCATTCTTCATCCATCACTCGACCAGTGACGACGCCGTCGCTGGTCTGCAGCGTCCGTCCGGTAGTGGCAACGCCGGTCACCGCCGAATTCTCGGACAGTAAAGGCGCCCCCATCTTTTTTATCACAGAAGCGGAATGCCAAACACGAGTGGCATGCCCGGGCACGCACGATTGATCGCCGAGACCCTGGCCGATCCGCCGGGGCTGGAGATCGTCGACCGGGTCGAGCAGCTGCGGTACCAGCTGCATACGCCCGAAGCGGTTTCCCCGACGCCGGTTTCCACTGGGAAGTTTTACTTCCCGGTCGGGCGCGGGCTCCGGATGCGGACCCGGGAGTTCGTCCTGCCGAGCGTCGTGTCCGTGTTCGTCCGCGACGGCGACGGCAACATGGTCAGCGAGATCGAGCACCTCGACAGCGAGTCGCTCGGTCCGGGCGAGTACATCCTCGAGTTGAGCACGCAGATCAAGACGTACATCGAGGTCGAGGGGCCGGTCGAGATCACGGCCGACCTCCTTGAGGTGCGGTTCGAGTTCGCCGAGGAGACGGCGGTCGACATCGGCGTCCGGTCGCGGCACAACCGGCCGGCCGCGACGATCACGACGACCACGGACCCGGTCGAGATGATGCTGGCGATCGGCTCGTTCGGCTCGGCGCTGAAATCGACGTCGGTCGACCCGCCGGAGACGGGCGTCACGCTCGAAGCGCCGCCGGCCTACGACGCCATCTTCCCGCTGGCGTCGCTGTCGTACTACCTCGGCGCGGATTTCGTCCCCGCCCAGCGCCCCCGGCTCGTGACCGACGACGGGTTCGCGTACGCGTTCGACTACCCGGAGGGGTACGAGGACGACGTTGCGCGCGTTCTCAAGCAGGTGTTCCTGCTGGACTGCCTTGCCAGGACCGAGGGGTTCTACGCGGTCAACCTCCACGAGCGCAACGCGCTGGACGCACAGCTCGATCTGGACTGGGCGGCGCTGTACGACGCGCCGCTGGCCGAGCGCCTCGAACCGTACCTCTCTGTCCCGTACGCCGTTCTCGCGGAGCACGTCCCCGAGTGGCGGCTCACCGCCCACGTCGAGCCCACTCCCGACACTGTCGAACAGCTCCCGTTCGTCGTCGACGACCTCGCGGTCGTGCGAACAGTCGACACCGAGCAGTGGAGGTCCTCGTCGCCGGACCTGCGGGTCGCAGCCGACGGCGCGGGCGAGGACGTGCTGACGCGCTCCGCCTCGCCCTCGGAGTCGACGTCGGAGCCAGCCGAAGATCCGGTCTCCCGCTCGGTGTCGTCGACGACACAGCGTGACGACACCACCTACGTGGAGTTCGAGGAGGCCGACTCCCTGGAGCAGGCGTGGCTGGGCGAGGGCGTCCCCGTCGGGGCGAGCAAGCTGATCCCGGCGGCGTTCCACAACCGCCTGGACCGGGAGGTGACCGCCGGGGACATCGCGATCACGATCGTGCTCAACGACGACCGGATGGCCGAGGAGCGCGACCTGGTCGACAGCGCCTACGGCGACCGCCAGAACCTCCCGTTCGACGTGACCGTCCGCCGGGACCTCACCGTCGAGCAGCTCCGCGAGGAACTCGGGAAGGACCGGAGCTTCCTGCACTACATCGGCCACACCGACGAGGAGGGGTTCGAGTGCGCCGACGGCAAACTCGACGTCTCGTCGCTCGACCAAACAGGCATCGACGCGTTCCTGCTTAACGCCTGCAAATCCTACCAGCAGGGCGTCAACCTGATCGAGGCCGGCGCCATCGGTGGCATCGTGACGCTCTCTGAGGTGTTCAACGAGGGCGCGGTCCGCATGGGCGAGACGATCTCGCGACTGCTGAACGCCGGGTTCCCGCTGCGTGCTGCGCTGACGATCGCCCGCGACGAGAGCATCCTCGGCGGCCAGTACATCGTCGTCGGGGACGGCGGGATGACGGTGGCGCAGCCGGCGAGCAGAGCGCCATTTTTCCTGGAACTTTTTACAACAAATGATGAATATTCACTTTCTGTACAGAGCTTTGTCACAGACAATGCAGGGATTGGTTCTATGTCTATCCCCAAAATCGAGTATGCGGATGAATACTCACTCACCTCGGGATTCATCGGCAAGTTCTCTCTTAGTGCCAATGAGGTACATCAGTTTCTTCAACTGGAGGAAATGCCAGTTCAATTTAATGATGAATTACACTGGAGCTCCACTCTATCTATCGCAGAATTTGGATCTGACTGATTCCGCTTCGCCCGTCCGCTGGGTTTAATCAAAGATTTTCTTATGGACCACTGACCGTCTTTCCGGCTTCGGCAGCCACAGCACCGACTTGGGTCAGCAGGACAGTTGCACTGAACAGTACACCGAGCAGCCGCGGATGTTCACGCAGGAACTCCGCAACGTTGGTTTCTGACATCGTACACGCAAACCGTTGGACGGTCTGATATTATATTTATCTGATGCTTTCCAACACTGTCTTTAACGTGTGATGCGCTCACAAACGCTGGGGATTGACAGTCTTAATACTTCTATCGCCTGAAACCTCCCGAACAAGGGTGATTCGTGGGTTCCACTTCAGGAATCAATAATCGAGGATAACCATTATGACGTAGGATACCCATTGTGCGAGCAGACCAACTCCATGATCGCACACGAACGATTCGACGAGGCACGCGTCGGGTGGCGACAATCTCCTTCTGACAGCACCGAGAGGTGATCGAGCATGGTCAGTAATCTACCAGACGGCGGAACTATCCAGGTATCACGCGCTCTCCTCCGGGACAGCAGACGCGCGACGCGGGAGGGGCCGCTGCTCCGGGGCCAGCCGACCGAGGCCGTCGAGAGCGACCACGTCGAGATCCCCGTCCCCGCGACGACGGCCGATGAATTGGGCGCGGTACGGGTGCTCTACGTCGACGACGACCCGGAGATCAACGAACTGACGAAGACGTTCCTCGAGCGCGTCGATGACGACATCTCCGTCGTCGCCGAGACGAGCGTCATAGCGGCGCTGGACCACCTCCGGGCCGACGACCTGGAGTTCGACTGCATCGTCAGCGACTACGACATGCCAAACACGAACGGGCTGGAGTTCCTCGAAATCGTCCGGGAGGAACACCCGGACCTCCCCTTTATCCTGTTCACCGGCAAGGGCAGCGAGGAGATCGCCAGCGAGGCCATCTCCGCGGGCGTCACCGACTACATGCAGAAAAGCTCGGGCAACGAGCAGTACGAGATGCTCGCCAACCGCGTCCAGAACGCGGCCAAGCGGTACCGCACACAGCGGCGCTTCTGGGACGCCCTGTCGTGGTACCGCCGGCTGGTCGAGCAGAGCCTCGCCGGCGTGTTCATCGTCCAGAGCGACGAACTGGTGTACGTCAACGAGCACTTTACGGAGATCTTCGGGTACTCGCGCCGGGAGCTGATCGGATCGACGCCGGACGTCCTCGTCAGCGACTACGGCGACGCCGCTGAGCTGCTCGAGCACCTCACGGGCGATCCGCGGATAACCGACACGTTCCAGTGTGAGTTCACCGGGCAGCGCCGCGACGGGGGCGACATCCCCGTCGAGGTCCACGGCGGCACGATCACGTACGACGGCGCGCCGGGCTACATCGGCATTCTCTGGGACCGCAGCGAGTAGCGGTCGCGGGCGATGTCGGCGTTTTCAGTTTTCGCGTCGATACCGACCGGTGTGTGACCGGTGCCGGTCAGCCCGCTTAGTAATTCACAGAAGCTATTGAGGAATCTGGGAGAGATGAGACAGCAGGTTCGAGACAGAGAACGCCCCAGGTCGCTCGACTGCGCTCACTTCGCT
>PXSF01000157.1:0-27282 GCA_003022845.1 Halobacteriales archaeon SW_10_66_29
GAGGGCGACGGCAACGGCGGCATGGAGATGGGGATGCCGTTTTCGGACCTCCAGCCGGCAGACGCGTACCCGGGAGAGGACCTCGGGACGCCGACCAGCGGCGACGCGACGTTCGTCGTCAGGTACCTCACGGAGACGCGGCTGACCGACGGATCGTCGGGGTATCTGCTCGTCTCGCCCCGGACGCCGTACAACCGGGTGCCGCTGGCGGACATGGCGCTGTCGGTCGAGGGCGCCCTGGAGGGCGAACTCGTCCAGACGCTGGACAGCGAACTGGGCCACCACTACGGCATCGCGGGCGACCTCGCGTCCGGCGACGAACTGTCGCTCGTCGTCGAATCGCCGCCGCAGGTCGCCAGACACCGCGGGTACGAGACGGCGTTTCTGGAGATGCCGCCGATGACCGTCGAGGTGCCGTGATGCCCTCGCGCAGGGGCGTCCTCGCGGGTGCACTCGGGGCCGCGACGGCAACCCTCGCCGGCTGTGTCGGCGACGGGAGACAGGACGGCGACGAGCCGACCGAGACCGAGGAGGAGATCCACCCGGACCTCAGGCTCGACGGGACGGCGCTCAGTTCGAACTTCCCGGTCGAACTCGTCGAGGTCGAGAGCGGCGACCGGGCGCTGGTCGTCCACTGGCACGGCGACAACAGACACTGGCACATGCAGCCCCTGGAGCTGCCGCTGGACGGCTCCCGGTCGTTCCGGGCGGTCGCCGTCGACCGGGACCGCGACGAGATCCCGCTGGGAGACGACGAGACCTACCAGCTTGCCGTCGGCCGGGGGGAGGAAACGTCGGCGGACCTCGTCGACGTCGAAGTCGTCGACGACCTCGTCACGATCTACGGTCGTTCGGCGGGCGAAGGGCAGCTGTTCGTCCGAATCATGCAGGACGGGGAGCGCGTGTTTCTGTCCCCACCGATCCGAACCGTGGTTTCGTAGCGGCGACCCCGCTGGGTGCCCCGGCAATCGCTTGCGCCGGCGCGTTAGCCGCGTTATCGCTCGCGCTCGCCGGTGTCCTCTTCGCTGTCGACCATCTCCGGCGTGCCGCTGAGGACGCCGCGCATCCGCGTGAACGGCTCGCCGACGGTGATCCCGCGCTCGGTGATCTCGAACTCCCGGAGGGTGCGCTCGAAGTCGCTCGTCCGCTTTTTCAGGACGCCGATCGCCTTCCGCAGTTCGCCCTGCAGTTCGAGGTGGCGCAGGAACACGATGTTGTCCGCCAGGTAGCTGATGTTCTCCTGGGTGGCGTTGAACTCGCCGGTGATGTTTTTTGTCTCGTCGACGAAGATCGTCGTCACGCCCATGTTGTTGAGGTACCGGCCCAGGGCGTGCATCCGCTGGAGCATCGCGTCGTCGGCGCCCCGGAGCGTCAGCCGGTAGCCCGCGATGCCGTCGACCATGACGATCTCGGCGTCCTCGTCCTCGACGTCCTCGCGGACCATCCGTCCGAACTCCTGTGGCGACCGCTCCAGGGCCTCCACCTCGCGGACCTGCAGCGTTCCCCGCTCGATCATGTCGTCGACCGGGATGTTGACCGCGTTCGACCGGCTCCGGAACGTCCCCTCGTTCTCCTCGAACAGGTAGATGACGGACCGCTCGCCCCGCCCGGCCGCCTCCTTCATGAACTGCGTGCCCAGCGTGGTTTTGCCGACGCCGGTCGGCCCGCTGATGATGCTCACCGTCCCGCGGGCGAGCCCCCCGTTGAGTAGCTTGTCGACCCCGGGGACGCCCGACGGGACGTCCTCCCTGTTGGTGTCGGCGCCGTGAGGACCCGGCTGGAGGGCCGGGTACACCTCCATCCCGCCGTCGGTGATCCGGTAGGCGTGCTCGCCGTCCCTGGTTGCGGACCCGCGGAACTTCGGTACCTGTATCGTCCGGCCGTGGCGCCCGGCCTCGAGCAGGATCGTGCCGTCGGTGATGAACTCGATGTCGTCGGTCGGCAGGTCCGCGGTGTCCTGGACGGTGAACACGACGGTCGCGCCCTGGCCTTTGAGAAACCGCATGAACCCCACGAGCTGTTTGCGAAACTGGTAGTCGCCGGACGTGAGGTAGCGGAGCTGCGTCAGCGGGTCGACCACGACCCGGTCCGGGTCGACCTCGGTCACCGTCTCGACGATCTCCTCGGTCAGCGGCTGCTGTTCGACCTCCGCGGCCTCGAACACCTCGTAGGACTGGTCCTCGGTGAACACGTCCGCGGTCGGGCTCAGGTCCAGAAACTCGATCGCGTCCGTGTCGAACCCGAGTGCGGCCGCGTTGGCCTGCAGATCGTCCAGGTCCTCCTCGAGGTTGATGAACAGTACCGTCTCACCCTCGGCGATCCCGGCCGCGAGCACGTGGAACCCGATGATCGTCTTCCCGCTTCCCGCACGGCCGCGGAGCACGTAGCTCCGGGCCGGGATCAGCCCGCCGTCGAGGATCTCGTCCAACCCTTCGATGCCTGTCGATAGCCTGTCAGTCAACGGAGATGCCATGGGATGATTATATTTCGTCGGTGTTCTATATAAATGGACAGTACCATTATAAGCGAACCCCGCATATAGCTGTGTATCGTGTCATCGGATTCGGGGCCTGCCGGGTCGGAAGACCGTCCCGGGGACGGCGAGGGTACCCCCGAGGACCCACGGGTGCTGCTGTTCATGGGGGCGGGGCGGAACCGCGAGTTGCTGGTCGAGACGCTCGGCGAGCGGTACCAGGTCGAGACGACGACCGACGTGGAGACGCTGAACTCGGAGTTCGACTGCTGCGTGTTCGACCTCGAGCAGTTCAACAGGGTCGCGGGCACCCTCCAGCCGCGGCGGGACACCTCGAACCTCGTCTTCCTGCCGTTCGTGTTGCTCGTCGGCGAGGACGCCCCCGAGATGGCGACCACGGAAGCCAGGGAGTACGTCGACGACGTGATCGAACTCCCGGTGAAGAAGGCGGCGCTCCTGTCGCGGATCGGGAACCTGGTCGAGCGGCGCCGGACTGCCGTACGGCTCGCTGACCGGGAGGCACAGCTCGAACAGACGGTCGAGGACCTGAAACTGAAGGAGCGGGCGATGGACGAAGCCCCGGTCGGCATCACGATCACCGACCCCAGCCGGGAGGACAACCCGATGATCTACCGCAACGAGCAGTTCGAGCGCCTCACCGGGTACGAGGACGTGATCGGCGAGAACCACCGGTTCCTCCAGGGCGAGGGGACCGACCCCGACACGCGGGCGCAGATCCGTGAGGCCGTCGACGACGGGCGGCCGGTCTCGGTCGACATCCTGAACTACCGGAAGGAAGGGGCGTCGTTCTGGAACAAGCTCGACATTGCGCCGCTCCACGACGACACGGGGGCGGTCACGTACTTCGTCGGCTTCCAGACCGACATCACCGACCGGAAGATCAGGGAGCGCCGGCTGGAGGTCCTGAACCGGGTGCTCAGCCACAACCTCCGGAACAAGATGAACGTGATCGAGGGCCACACCGAACTGCTTCAGGACGAGTACGACGGTGACCGCCCCGAGTCACTCGATGTCATCGAGTCGACCGCGACGGACCTGGTGGGCCTCGCGGACACTGTCAGAGACGTTGACGCGGCGCTCTCCGGACCGGCGCCGGCCGAGCCGACTGATCTGACCGACAGGCTGGAACAGCTCGTCGGCGCCGTCAGGGAACGGTTCCCCGACGCCACGTTCCGCCTGACTGTGCCGGAGGACGACCCCTGCCGGGTTGTTGTCCCGCGGTTCATGGCCGCGATCGAGGAAGCCGTCGAGAACGCGATCAAGCACAACGATACGCCCGAACCGGTCGTGGAGATCCGGATCGCCGGCCAGTCGGCGGACTGGATCTCCGTCGAGATCGAGGACAACGGCCCCGGCATCCCGGAGCAGGAACTCGACGTGCTGGAGACTGGCGAGACGCCGCTGAACCACGCCGACCGGCTCGGTCTCTGGTTCATCTACTGGGTCGTCAGGGGCGTCGGCGGGGAGTTCACCGTCGAGGAGGCCGAGCCCCGCGGCATCGAACTCACGCTCACCGTCCCTCGGCACCGCGCGGATTGATATACTGTCGGACGTGACTCTGTGGAACGGCAAGACACGCAAACCGGTGTATTCACACGTTTAGCCCTCGCCGCGCTCGGCGAGGATTTTCTCGACGATTTCGCCGGAGGAGAGGAGTTCCTCGGCGCTCCGCTCGCGCGCGGACGCTCGCCGGACCTCGCAGTCGATGCCGCGCTCGGCGAGCTGTGCCTCGATCGCTTCGGCGTCGTGGTGCTGGTCGTAACCGAGGGCGATCACGTCCGGATCGATCTCCTCGATCGGGACGAAGATGTCCGCGGGGTGACCGAGCCGCGCGTGATCGACCGGGTCCAGCGCCGCCACCATCTCGACGCGCTGGGGTCCGGGGACGACGGGGTCGGGTTTGTGGGTCACGTTCGACTGCCGTGCGACGATCACGTGGAGCGTGTCACCCATCGACCGTGCGTCCTGCAGGTAGTGGACGTGGCCCGGGTGCAGAATGTCGAACGTCCCCTGTGCGACCACGCGGCTCATCGCTCGTCCCCGCCGTCCCGCTCGCCGGCGGGACGCTGTCGGTGGGGCTCGGCGAGTCCCGGCCAACCGCGTGCGGAGCGGCCGGGCCGCGTGCCGAACTGCGCACTGCTCGGGCGGACGGCTCCCATGTACGGGCGTCGGTTCCGGCCCCTTACAAGGGTTCCGAAGCGGCCGTCCGAGCCTGTCGACGCGCAGACGCATATCGAAGCTTAAAAACGGGCAAGCGTCATACAGGGCGATATGTCTACACCCAACGGTACCGGGGATGACGGTACCGACCTCGCGGCTGATTCCGATTCGACAGTCTACGACCTCGATCCGCAGTGCACGCTTGACGACATCGAAACCGGCGAACGCTACCTCGCGACGGTGAACGGCGTCGTCGAGTACGGCGTGTTCGTCGACCTCTCCGAGTCAGTATCGGGGCTCGTTCACGTCTCGAATCTGGTCGACAGCTACGATGTCGGTGACGACCTCGTCGTCGAACTCGCGGAAGTCCGCGAGGACGGCGACGTGAGTTTTACCGAAGTACAGCTCACCGAGTACCAGACGGCGTCGGTCGGACACGGCCCCCGCGTCGACGCGGCCGACCTCGCCGACCACGCCGGCGAGACGGCACACGTCGAGGGGAACGTCGTCCAGATCAAGCAGACCGGCGGCCCGACGATCTTCCAGATCCGCACCGGGAGCGGCGTGCTCCCCGCGGCGGCGTTCGAGGAGGCGGGCGTCCGGGCCTACGGCGAAGTGGTCCTCGACGACGTGGTCCGGATCACCGGCACCGTCGAGTCCCGCAACGACCACCACCAGATCGAGGTCGACGACCTCCGCGTTCTCGCCGGCCAGGCCCGCGAACGCGTCGACGACCGGCTTCGGGAGGCCCGCGCGGAGACGGTCGAACCGGCGGCGGTCGACCCGCTGGTCGACTGGCCGGCGTTCGAGACGCTGCGGGACGACCTGACGGACGTCGCCCGGCGGCTCCGGGAGACTGTCCTCGAGGGGCGGCCGATCCGGATCCGCCACCACGCTGACGGCGACGGGCTGTGTGCGAGCGTGCCGCTCCAGTACGCGCTGGAACGGTTCATCGCCGAGACCTGGGAGGACCCCGACGCCCCTCGGCACCTGCTGAAGCGGCTGCCGAGCAAGGCGCCGTTCTACGAACTCGAGGACGTCACCCGCGACCTGAACTTCGCCCTGGAGAACCGCAAGCGCCACGGCCAGAAGCTCCCCCTCTTTCTGATGCTCGACAACGGGAGCACCGAGGAGGATACGCCGGCCTACCGGAACCTCGCCCACTACGACGTCCCGATCCTCGTGGTCGACCACCACCACCCGGACCCCGAGGCCGTCGAGGGGCTCGTCGAACAGCACGTCAACCCGTACCTGCACGGGGAGGACTACCGGATCACGACCGGGATGATGTGCGTCGAGGTCGCCCGGATGATCGACCCGTCGCTCACCGACGAGCTGTCCCACGTCCCCGCAGTGGCGGGGCTGTCCGATCGTTCCGAGGGCGAGGCGATGGGGCAGTACCTGGACCTCGCGAGCGAGGCAGGCTACGACGAGGCGCGCCTGCTCGACATCGGCGAGGCGCTGGACTACGCGACCTACTGGCTCAAGTACAACGCCGGCCGCGAGCTGGTCAACGACCTGCTGAACGTCAACTGCGAGGACCGGCAGCGCCACGAGGAACTGGTCGACCTGCTCGCCGAGCGCGCCGAACGCGACGTCGACCACCAGCTCGACGCGGCGATGCAGCACGTCACCCACGAGGACCTCGACAACGGCGCGCACCTCTACCGGATCGACGTCGAGAACCACGCCAAGCGGTTCACCTACCCCGCGCCCGGCAAGACGACCGGCAAGATCCACGACCGGAAAGTCGAGGAGACGGGCGATCCGGTGATCACCATCGGCTACGGGCCGGACTTCGCCGTCCTGCGCTCGGACGGCGTCCGCCTGGACATCCCCGAGATGGTCGCCGAACTCCAGTCGGAGGTGCCCGGCGGCGGCGTCAGCGGCGGCGGCCACCTGGTCGTCGGCTCGATCAAGTTCGTCGAGGGAATGCGCGAGGCCGTCATCGACGCACTCGTCGAGAAGATGGCCGACGCCGAGATCGACGAGGCGCTGGGCAGTTCGACAGCGCTGCCGGACGAGCACTGATACGCGCAACGCGCGACTCCAGAGCGGTACCGAGTCACGCACGACCGTATGACCGTCACCCCTCGAACGTGAGTCGGGCGGCGACGAGGACTGCCAGCACTGCCCCAGCCAGGACCGCAAGCGCGAGGCCGAGCGGCAGCCGCTGGCCGCCGCGGTCGTCCCAGTCGGCGTCGAACACCGCGCTGAAGTAGCCCGCGATCGCCTCGCCTTCCAGCATCAGCACGACCTCCCGGTTCTCCTGCAGCGAGTTCGCGTTCCAGTTGGCGCTGCCGACCGCGACGGTCTCCCCGTCGACGATGACGCCTTTGGCGTGGATCTTCTGGAAGTCGCCGTCGGGATCGGCCAGCCTGACCGACAGCGGGAGGTCTCCCGTCTCGGCCTGCTCGCGGAGCCAGGCGGCCAGCTGTTCGTTCTCATCGCGGACGTACCACGCGCTCGACAGCAGGATGCGCACCTGGACGCCGCGCTCGGCTGCATCGAGTGTGGCTTCCAGCAGCCGGAAGTCGCGGCTGCCGATCCGGACCTGCTTGATCGCGATCGACTCCTCGGCGCCGTCGAGGAGCCCGATTAGTTCTCCCTCCGCGTTGTCGGGCGTCACGAGCAGTCGCGTCCGCTCGACCGGTACGGACCGGGCGTCGAACGCCGTCGGGTACTCCCCGCTCGCGGGTTCGTCCTCGACGACAGTCCTGCTCTCGTACTCTGTCCAGGGGATCGCGTCAACCCAGCCGGCGTCGGCGCGGAACGTCTTGACGAGTCCCGAGACGATCCGATCCTGTGGCGTGAGCACCGCCCAGCCGCGGCTCGACCGGCCGCCGACGCCGGACGGTTTCCAGTTCTCGGTCGTCACCAGCGCCCGGTCGTCGACGACGGCGTATTTGGCGTGATGATACCGGTATCGCGCCCGCTCGCCGCCGCTGACGCGGACCGGGATGCCAGCGGCGGCGAGTTCGTCAAGCGCTGCGGCAGCCGTCTCGGACAGCCCGCCGACTGGCGATCCTTCTACCAGCACCTCGACGCTGACGCCGCGGCGGTCTGCAGCGAGTAGCGCGTCGACGACCCGCTGCGAGGAGAGGGTGTACCCGGCCAGCAGGATCCGGCGCTCGGCGCTCCGCAGCACCTCCAGTGTTCGGTCGGGCTCGTCGGGCAGGACGAACGCCTCGACTGTGGCGTTGCCAGCCGTCACGACTGGGCGATCCGTCGCGGCGAGCGGTTGCCAGCGACCGGTCGTTGCGTTGTACACCTCTCCTTCGGGTGCGCGGTCGTACGTAACCTCGTCAACGACAGTCCCGCCGCGAAGCAGTCGGAGCTGGTCGCCCCCGTTTGCTAGCTGCAGCCGGTCGTCGATCCCCGACGGGCGACGGTCGGTCAGCGTGGCCGTCAGGTTCGGCTGCGTCGAGAGCGTCACGTACCCGCCGCCGGGCGGCGGTTGCGGCGGCCCCTCGCTCCCGTTCGTCGCCAGCGGGACGCGCACGCGGTCGTCGGCGAGCGCGTACGCGCCGAGGTCAGCTTCCGGCGGCACCCACAGTCTGACGAACTCCCCGTCGTCGCCGTGGGCCGCCGGGTTCGGATACAGTTCGACGATCCGCGGCTGGCTGTCGACTGATCCTGGGTGGCTGCCGGGCACTACCGGCTGGCTGCCGACCGGCGCGGCCGCTCCGCCGCCAAGACTCGCTACCAGTACCGCTGCGATCAGGACCGGGAGCACGGGTCATGCTGGGTCCGGCATCGAGTATAAATGCTCGCCCCGTCGGTGCCCCGGTCGACGGCTGCGCTCACTCCAGCGAAACCGTCCGTTCGCACGCAAGACAGAGCACCGCCGTTCCGTCGTCCAGCAGTTCGTAGTTTCCGGTGTTGATGCCGACGATCCCGCGTTCCCGCCAGGCGGCGCCGCAGTGCTCGTACGGACAGCGGGCGGGGAGGTTCTGTTCGTCTTCCGTCTCCTCGACGACTTCCTCCAGTGTCTCGAGGTCGTGTCTGACCGTCTCGTCGTCGCCGAGCTCCGCTTCGAGGTGTTCGAGGTGGCCCTGGAGTTCGGCGTCCGGCGGTTGCTCCTCGATCTCGAAGTCGCGATCGCGCGCGCCGCCCTGGCCGGACAGAAACGCGGTGTTCCCGGGCCGCTCCGTCCGTTGTTCGTCCTCGGCCCAGCTGTTCTTCTCGACCGGCTGGTACTGCGTCCCGGTTCCATCGTCGTCCAGCAGCGTATTGATCCCGAGACCCGTCACGAGCAGCGCCACGAGCACGAGCGGGAGGACGAACAGGGTCCGTGGGTCGGACAGCCCGCCGTCCAGGGCGGGGACGACTGCGGGGTTTGCGAGCAGCGGGCGTAACACGAACACACTCACGAGGGCAATCAGGGCGAGCACGCTCGCTACCCGTCGCACGGTTCCCATCGGTGTGCCGTTCGTGGCACTGGAGTAAAAGCTCCCCGCCCGACCCGACGGCACGCCGCCGGGCTCATACTGGTGGCTGTAATTCTTTCACTCGCCAGTCTCTGCTAGACAGCCAGACGTGACTCCGTCCAGTGCCAGGATAGTCCATCGGCTGTGTCATGGCCCGAACAACGGGAGTTGGGACGGCATGACGTAACTGAATCACGTCTGGCTGTCTATCTGCGGATACAGACCCTTTTCGGCCTGGATTCTCAATTCGAGTGTTCACGTACGTACAGCCACCAGTATCAGGGCCAGTCCGGCGGCAGTTCGTCGGGGTGGTTCTCGATCAGCTCCAGTACCGGCTCTATCTCGTCGAACCGCGGCCCTTTCGAGATCGTCCCCGTCTCCCTGTCCCACTCGATGAACCCTGCCTTCTCCAGTTCCGGCAGGTGGTTGGCGATGAGATCGTGTTCGACGTCGTCTTCGGTACTCTCGCGAACGAGCAGGTCGGACTCGCGTTTGACCCCGTCCCGGTGGAGCAACAGCAGCGTCACCCGCCTGTGTCGGGTGCTCAGCGCGGAGAGTATCTTACCCCTTCCCCCGGACGCCAGCCGATTCAACGCCGTTTCAACTTCCATCGTCGGACTCTCACGCTCCAGTGTCATGAAAGTTCCGTCCATTTCTTTCGGAACGACCAGGGGATGGTTTTTGTTCCAGAGGGTGATGCGCACCCGTGAAACGGCGGATCGGGCACCTCTCGCTGCTGGCGCTCGCCTGCAGCGTCGCAGGCGCCGTCGTCCAGGAGTAGACGGGCGTCCTGGACGACACTGTCGCGGGCCTTGCCGAGGACAAACGCCGGCAAGCCGACCTCGAAATGATTAACCGTTTTCACCGTCACTTATTCCACATGCAGCAGGCGCAGTCGGCCGAACCGCAGGATTTCGATCGGGTTCTCACCTCGATGTGCACCGAACCGCACCCGCGGGCACGCGAGGCGGCCGAGCGGTTCCTCGCCACGAACCCCGGCGACCCGGGCACCTACGAAACGGTCGCCGACCTGGAGGCGGAGGCCGTCGAGAAGCTGGGGGCTATCGCGGACCTGTCGGAGCCGGCGGGGTACGTCTCCAGCGGGGGGACGGAGTCGAACATCCAGGCCGTGCGGATCGCCCGCAACCGCGCAGACGCCGACGAGCCGAACGTCGTCGCGCCGACGAGTGTCCACTTCAGCTTCCGGAAGGCGGCCGAACTGCTCGGGGTGGAACTGCGGACAGCCCCGACGGTCGACCACCGGGCAGACGTCAACGCCGTGGCGGAACTGATCGACGACGACACCGTCGCGGTGGTCGGCGTCGCCGGGTCGACCGAGTACGGCGCCGTGGACCCGATCCCGGCGCTCGCGGACCTGGCGACCGACGTCGGCGCGCTGTGCCACGTCGACGCCGCCTGGGGCGGGTTCTACCTGCCGTTCACCGACCACGACTGGCACTTCGGCCATGCGGACATCGACACGCTGACGATCGACCCGCACAAGGCCGGCCGTGCCGCGGTGCCCGCCGGCGGGTTGCTCGCGCGCTCGGACTCGTTGTTCGACGACCTCGCCGTGGACACCCCCTACCTGGAGTCGACCGCACAGATCACGTTGACGGGTACTCGGAGCGGTGCGGGCGTCGCCAGCGCCGTCGCGGCGATGGACGCGATGTGGCCCGGCGGCTACCGCGACCAGTACGAGCGGGCGATGGCCAACGCCGAGTGGCTCGCAGACGCCCTCGCCAGCCGCGGCCACGACGTGTTCGGCCCCGAACTCCCGCTCGTGACCGCCGACCTCTCGGTGCCGATGACCGACGAACTCCGCGACCGGGGCTGGCGCGTCTCGAAAACGGGTTCGGGCGAACTCCGCATCGTCTGCATGCCCCACGTCACCCGCTCGATGCTCCGCTCCTTTGTCGCCGATCTGGACTGGTACTGACGCCGATTTCCGTTCCTGCCGTCGTCAGCAACACTGCGCCGGGCCGCCGGTTTCTGCTGGCGAGACCTTCCAACCTGACGCTTCCGGGACACACAAGTAGTCGCGCTCCAACAGTCGGGGTATGAGCCTGCTCTCGGACCTGGTACAGAGCATCATCGACATGCCGGGCGAGTTCGCAGACGTCGCCGCACAGGGCCCCATCGCGGGTGTTCTCTTGCTGATCGGGGCGCTGCTGGTCGTCGTTCCCTCGCTCATTTTCGGCTATCTCACCCTCGGCGTCCTCGTGGACCTCGTTCTCCCCGACCGGGCGGAGATCAGCTACCCCTGACAGATCAGCAGTCCACGGTCGCCGAGCAGCTCGATCGCGTCCGCGACGTCGGGGCCCAGCGGCGACCCGAACACGATGCTGTCGGCCTCGTCGAGAATCGTCTCGACGCGGTCGGCCACCGTCCCGGGCGTGCCGGCGAGGCAGAACGCGTCGATCATCGCCGGCGTCACCGCCCCGAACGCCTCGCGGAACTCGCCGGTGCTGATCGCCTCGCCGATCTCGGCGGCCCGGTCGGCGTCGAGGCCGTGGCGGTCGAGCACCGGATCGGGCGCGCTGCCGGCGATGAACGCCACCGGCGGGCGGGCGGCCTCGCGGGCGCGTTCGCGGTCGGTCGCGACGCTCACGCTCGCGTACGCGGCGAAGTCGAACGCCGTCCGGTCGACGCGGTCGTCGCGGTCCGTGGGTCGTTCCGTCAGCCCTTCGGCGACACGGTCGGCGGCCCAGGCGACGTCCCGCGGATGGGACCCGTTGTAGAGGACGCCGTCGGCGTGTTTGGCCGCCATGCGAGTCATGTGCGGGCCCTGCGCGCCGACGTACACCGGGATGGAGCGGGCGTCGTAGTTCAGCCCGGCGTCGTCGGCAGCGAAGGTGCCGTCGTGGTCGACGCGCTCGCCGTCCCAGAGCCGGCGCGCGACCCGCATGGTCTCGAGGACGCGGCGGAGCGCGCGGTCCTGCTCGAATCCGAGGTTGGAAAGCGTCGCGCGGTCGCCGGGGCCGACGCCGAACAGGCCGCGGCCGCCGGCGAGTTCGTCGATGGTTGCCATCCGCGAGGCGAGCGTCACTGGGTGGGTTTCGTAGGGGTTGGCGACACCCGGGCCCAGCAGGAGGTCGTCGGTCGCGTCGGCGATCGCCGCGAGCGTGATGAACTCGTCGCGGTTGTTGTAGTGGTGGCTAACGAACGCCGCATCGAAGCCCGCCGCCTCGGCACCCGCAGCGTAGTCGGCGATCCGGGACGGCGGTTCCTCCGGCGTGAGTTCGATTCCGATCATGTTCCATCCTCCTCCCCGTCCGCGTCGGACCACGCCTGCAGCGCGGGCCGGATCAGGTCGTCCTCGGCCTCGCGGAACAGGTCGTCGCTGCCGGCGTGATCGCCGAACGCCCAGCCGCGGACGACCGCCACGGGCGTCCCGCCGGCGCCTTCCCCGGTGACGAGGTTCGAAGCGGCGGCGAGTTCGTCGACCACGGCCTGGACGGTGACGTCCATCTCGCGGCCGTCGCGGTCGAGTTCGCCGCGCCAGTCCCGCGCGGCGGGCATCCCGGCCCAGCCGAGCGCGACCCCGCGCTGGCCGTAGCGGAACGGCCGGCCGGAGGTGTCGGTGACGATCACCCGCGCGCCGAGGCGTTCGTGGAGGCGCTCGGCGCTCGCGGTCGGGTCCTCGGGCAACAGCAGCAGGTCGGCGTCGGGGACGTTCGACCGGTCGATGCCCGCGTTGACGGTGACGTGGCCGAAGTGGGTGACCGCGAGCAGCATCGGCTCCTCCAACAGCAGTTCCTCGCTCTCCTCGAGCACCGCCTGGGCGAAGCGGGGATCCTTCCGTTCGCCGGCGAGAGTGCCGATCCGCCGGGCGATCCGCTCGGCGCGCTCGCCGGCCGGGAAGTCCGCGAGGTCGGCCTGCCTGCCCTCGGATTTCGAGACGATCGTGCTCGCGACGCAGACGACGTCGTCGGGCTGCAGGTCGACCTGCGCCTCGATCAGCGCCGCGAGGTCGTCGCCGGGCTGGATCTCCGGCAGCCCCTCCACCGCGAAGACGTTCATACCCATACTCCGAAACGGCGGGGCAAAAAGCGACCGGAAGCGTCATACTGGTGGCTGTAAGTACGTGAAAACTCGAATTGAGAATTCAGACGGAACGGGTCTGTATCCTCAGATAGCAGAGATTGGCGAGTAAAAGAATTACAGCCACCAGTATCAGTTTCCCGCAGTGTTGCGCTACACACCCGGACGTGACTCTGTTGCACGTCAGGAGGTGAATCACGTCCGGGTGTATATCACCGAGTTCGCCGGCTGCTACAGTCGATGAACCGAAACGTCGAGATCACCGTCCTCGACAGTCGCGGTGAGCATCGTCGTCTCGCGGGCGGGCTGGGCGCCCGTGACGCTGCCGGGGTTGAGCAGGCGGATGCCGTCGTGGGTTTTGTCGACCTGTTCGTGGGTGTGGCCGGCGACGCCCACAGCATTCTCGGCGTCGGCGTGCTCGCGGACGGTCTCGGCGACGCGGTCCGCCCAGCCGGCCGGCGAGCCGGTGCCGTGGGTGACGACGAACTCGACGCCGCCGAGTTCGACCGTCGCGACCGAGGGAAGGCCGAAGTCGGGATCCATGTTGCCGTGGACGGCAGTCATCTCCCCCGCCAGGTCGCGCTGGTCGGTGAACGCCCCCTTGGAGTCGAAGTCGCCGGCGTGGATCACGTGATCTGCCTCGCGGATGCGCTCTGTGAACGCCTCGGGGATCGCCTGTGCCCGCGACGGGATGTGCGGGTCACTGATGATTGCTACCTCCATACTCTGGAGTCCGGCCGCCAGCGTCAAGAAACTAGTCAGTGATAACATCGACAGGGAGTACGGAGTCAACGTTTATTCTCGTGGACACACAGTAGCCAGGTATGCTCGACGTGGGCGAAACAGCTCCGGAGTTCACGCTCCCGGAGGCGGGCGGCGAGGTGTACAACGACATCAGCACGTTCACGCTCTCGGACGCGCTCGGCGACGGGCCGGTGGTACTCGCGTTCTTCCCGGCGGCGTTCACCAGCGGCTGTACCGAGGAGATGTGCACGTTCCGGGATTCGATGCAGCGCTTCAGCGCGTTCGACGCCGCCGTGTACGGCATCAGCGTCGACCTTCCCCCGGCGCAGAACGTCTGGAGCATGCAGGAGGACCTCAACTTCCCGCTGTTGTCGGACTGGGACCACGAGGTCATCCACGAGTTCGGCGTCGTCAACCCCGACATGTACGGCCGCTTCGAGGTGGCCGAGCGGAGCATCTTCGTCCTCGACGAGACGGGGACGATCACCTACCGCTGGGTCGAGGGCGAGGACGAGACGGACTTCGGGGCGGTGATCGACACCGTCCGGGATGCGGCCGCCGAGGCGGCGACCTCGTAGCGTCGGAATCGTTCGCGGTGTTGGCTGGTCCGCTCGCAGCGGAAACGGCTCAGTTGGCGGTACTGACGATCTTGATGACGGCACCCTCGTCGAGTTCGTGGTCGTCGCCGATCTTGCGGCCGTCGCGGGCGTCGACGGCGTGGAGGTAGCCGTCGCCGATGTCCGAGTGGACGGCGTAGGCGAGGTCGACCGGCGTCGAGCCCTCCCGGAGGAGGTGGGCGTCGGGCAGCATCCGGCCCTGGCTGTCGGTCCAGTGCGTCTCGTTCTCGACGGGGTAAGCGGTGATCCGGTCGAGCACCTCGTAGACGGCGGTGTTGATCGCTCCCTGGACGCCGGTGCCGCCGTACGCCTCGATGACCGTCCGGACTGATTCGAGGCCCTCGCGCTGCTCGTCGCTGACGTCGGCGTCGAGGGAGAAGCCGTCGTCGCCGGGGTCGTACTCGACGAGACCGGCCTCGGCGCCGCGCCGGAGCGCGAGTTCGCCGTTCGCCGTGGCGGGGACGACGATGTCCGCGGCTTCCTGGAGGCGCTCGACGTTGCCCTCCGGCGCGATGTCCGCTTTGTTGGCGACGACGACGATCGGTTTGGTGCGCTCGCGGAGGTCGCCGGCGAGCGCGCGGCGGTGCTCGGCGGTCCACTCGCGGGGGTCCTCGGGGTACTCGACGCTGCGGAGGATGCGGGCGACGTCGAGTTCGGTGGCGCCGACCCCGGTGAGCATCTCGGTGAGGGCGTCGTCGATATCGAACTCCGGCGAGC
Source organism: Halobacteriales archaeon SW_10_66_29 (assembly GCA_003022845.1). GTDB lineage: Archaea > Halobacteriota > Halobacteria > Halobacteriales > Haloarculaceae > Halovenus. The sequence goes on from PXSF01000157.1 coordinate 15,207, forward strand.
GGGACTGGCGCTCGACGGTCTCCCAGTTGCGCTCGACGATGGAGGCCAGCCAGCGGGTGAGTTCCGTCTCGATGAAGTCGACGTCCTCGACGGGGTCGTGCTCGCCGACCTCGACGGGTTCGCCCTCCTCGTCGGTGGCACCGGCGGCGTCGACGACGTGGAGGATGGCGTCGGCGTCGGTGAGTTCGTCGAGGAACTGGTTGCCGAGGCCGCGGCCCTCGTGGGCGCCGGGGACCAGGCCGGCGACGTCGTACAGTTCCAGGGGCACGTAACGCTTGCCGTCCGCGCAGTTGTCGCTGTCACAGCGGCTGTCGCGGTCGAGACAGGGGCAGCGCGTCCGGGCGTAGCTCACCCCGCGGTTCGGGTCGATGGTGGTGAACGGGTAGTTGCCGACCTCGACGTCTGCCATCGTGGCGGCGGTGTAGAACGTCGACTTGCCGGCGTTCGGCTTCCCCGCGAGCGCGAGCGAGAGCATGACTTGGGCCGTGTTTCGCTCCCTGGGGAAACATGCTTTCGGTTTTGGTTTTCTGACGTTCGCGCTGCGTCTTCCCTACTTCAAATCCCGGCTGCTCTCTCGCTCACTGCGTTCGCTCGATGCGCCGGCCGGGATTTGAACCCGGGCCATGAGCTTGGAAGGCTCGCGGCTACTGCGTAGCCGCTTTCTTCTCATACGTGAATCAACTGCCGTATTGCACTTTTCGAAGGGTCGTACTTAATTGGACGAGTCACATGTATTTAAAACCTGGTCTAAAAAAATTCGGCTCATGACGGTCTGACGAATTTCAATTCTAATTATACAAGATAGTAGATCATTCGTCACTATCGGAAACCCACCAGACCCGATTTCTCCCACCAATTTCCTTGCTTTCGAGTAGACCGTCCTCTTCGAGTTGCTGGAGCCGGTTGAATATACTTCGCCGCTCGATGGGTAGGGATTCGGCTACCTCAGCCGTCGAAAGCACGGGATCGGAGGTAGACTGGAACACATCTAGAATCTCCTCATCGGTGACTCTCGGTTTGCGACCGCTCATATCATCATCTACGACAGACGTCTACTAAAACACTCCGTATAAGGTAGTAATTGTCCAAACCTGCACTTTCTAACCTTCTACGACAACTTTAAGTTTAATACTTTCTAAGCCAACACTAACGAAAGTATCGCCACTCGACTGAGCGACTACGGGGGCCGTCCCGAAGATTGCCGATGCTGGGACGTTGATCTCGACCTACCATGCTGGCCCTGCTACCGGGACGGGTTCAGAGAGCCCAACCCAGCTGAGCCCGAAGCTTAAGAGTATCAAAAATTGGTCTATATTTTTGCCCCTAGCTTAGAATACGGATTAAAAACGACTGATTGATAGTGACTTTGGCAACGATTTCTTAAATGACAGGTTATTGACCAAACTTTGATTGCGGCTGCTGTAGATGTATCTCATATGGCAAGAACTCGGTACGTGGATTCACAAAAAGAGAAAGATAAAGTAGTAGATGACTTTATGACTAGGGGATATAAAATCAAAAAGAATCTAAAACATACAGCAAAAGTGAAGAAAAAATCTTACGGAGATCCAATCACACACGCATTTTTATTTTTCTTTGTGTTCATTGCCTCCGCATTAACCGTGAATGCAGCGGATGTAACAACAGGCTTGGCTTGGATCTTTGCGATTGCTTCTGTTATTGGGTACGCCATCTACAGTTGGATTTCCGCAGAAGAGGTGATAATCAAGGTTGAACAAAGTGACCCGAGCAATAATTCCGAAAGACAACACCGAGAAAAGAGTCATAGTGAAGTCTCTGATCAGCCAAAGAGACAGAATGAACAGGCACGGCAAAGTGAGTAGAAGGCAAACCAAGCGACTGACCGTTCGCCTTAACAAAGTACCCCCAATCACAATGGTAATATAAAAAATTCAAACTAGAAGTAGGATAATCAATTTGCCCGTCAGATAATCTCGTACACCGAACGATGGATGGTTATCATTATGTTTTCTCGGACTAACGTGAGTAGGATCAGAGTGTTCCCAAGAACAATAATTGATGCACCAAAAATAATAGTAATGAGATTCTGAGAACTTTCCGCAAGAAAATAAACTATCAGTGCCCCAAACAGACTGAACATATTATTAAAATAATGTAACAACATTGGCGTAACTAATGACGTTAAAAGTAGTTCGTCGAGTCCCTTGCGTTCGAAGAGAGTATAGATACTCACAGATAGCACAGTGGTCGTTAAGTGGAAGGCTGTTCTAAATAGGTACAGAAGATCAGGTTCGGAGGCGTAGGTTGTCTGATGTTCGATCAATCCAAAAAGTGTTCCGATGACAATCGCAACAGCGATACGCGAGTTTGTAGATCGGCCGAATAACGCAGTCGCGATGAACAGTGCAACACCGAACTTGAGTAACTCCTCGAAAATTGGCGCGATAATTATAACACGCTGGGTAATATTAATGCCGACGAATAGAACCGACCAGAAGCCGATGATCATACATGCAAAACTAAAAAACATCGGAGAGGTGGGGATTCCTTCCATGGTCTGGGGAGTTGTGTAGCTGGGTCTGCTGTTGGTCATACATACGTGTAGGAGAGAGAACAATAGAGGAGGGGTGAGAAAGAGTAACACCCAAGATTTTGGAAGAAAAGGATTAGATAATGAAATTGTTCCTGGAGACTGGAGGTCGATCAATGACTTCTTCGGAAAGGTATTCTGAGACAACGTATAGACAGTGTATAGGGCAGAAACCGAAAAAACGACAAAGGTGACTCCTTGAAAGAAGTGCTTATGCCTATCCTTCTCAAAACTGTGATAGAATGTCGAATAAATGCATAGGGAAACACTAAAAAGAACAACTAGAAATTGTGGTGTATAGGAGATATCCAGTATTCCGAGGTAGAATAAATACACAGTTGAGAGAAACATTGAAAACACCAGCAACGAAGGGAAATTGCGAAATAGATACAAATTAGTCATAGCTTGAAGTGGGATCTGAGTCTATACCGTCAATTTTGATCGTTACTTCTTCAGCAGTGTATCGCTTGTAAACTGCAAAGAGAAAGTTTCCAAGTCCGAACGTCCACCAAATGGTTAATGTTGCGATGATAAAGTGATTGAACACTCCTCCCCAGTCCTTCTTTTTCAGTTGAGCCGAATACTGGCCCTGTTTTTTTATAGTATAACCTCTTGTGATGAATTCGTCAATCAACCTCTCCATCTCGCGCTCATCCGTGACGCGCCTTATTCGACTCACAGGAGATTGCTTGGGTGTAATTTAAATAAAATTTTCGTAGCTAGATCAGAATCTGGCATGATATATCCCAGAAATTCCTCGCTGATGAATTGACGCCTGTGAAAAAGAAGCGGATCTTAATTTAAAATCCGCTCAAGTTCCTTCCACTTTGATTTGTACTTCGTCCGCGCTATAGTACTTATAGGCAGCATATACCACGTTTGCAATGCCGAGGGTCCACCAGCCGACCAAAACAAGAATAACCAGATGGGCAAATCCGCTCCCGTAGTTTTTCTCTTTCATCATGGTACTACGTTCCCCACGTGATTTCACTTTGTACCCCTGTGTAATAAAGTCATCAATAACCTTTTCCATATCTCTTTCGTCATCCACACGCCGAATACGTGCCATGTTAGACCTGAACTAAGGCCTTCCTAATAAATGTTTGCACCTTATTTTCATACATTATAACTGGGTTAGGACCTGTCCCTCTGTGTAACGATATATAATTCTTATATTATATTATGGTCTCAGTGGTAATCAAATTGGCTTCTTCGGGACAATCGAAACCATCTTACCATAAATCTGAGTAGTACAATCAAATATAATTCGACACTCTCCTTTTCAAATAAGTCAACGGTTGGAAATAATTACATCAATGCCATCAAACAGAGCATTGTTCACAGACAATTCTGACTCCGCTCTTGAATCGAAGAGAGGCGCTCGACTCCCCGGTATATGTAGTGTGTCAGGACGTCCCCGCCGATCTAGCCGTCATTATTCCTCATCACATTATTTCTTTTAAATGGTCTTGCCGAGAATGAGGGAGACTTGATTAAATTTAATGATGCCCATTCCGACTACTGGTTAGTCATCATACGAAACAATCCTACTATGCCAGGTATAGCGAAAAACACGATAATGATTGTGTAAAAAATTATTGCCACCAGTAGAACCGAAAGAAGATCAGTTCCGAGATCCAAGCCTGGTAGAACCGAAAACTCTCGTCTGGGAAGTCAAACTCTCCTTTCAGATCACTTTTGAGGGTGTATAGTACGTTCTGGTTTTCGGCATCTGCTTTGTAGATCGCCCTCTGAATCCTTTTCCGCAATTTTTCGCTGTCGCGAATTGTGAGGGCATGATACTGGCCACTACCAATCTCTATGATGTGGGCGTTAAGCTCAAAATCAGGTCCCACCTCGTGCCAGATATCGTCTTTTTGTACACCAAAGAATGCCGCCACGTACTCAGGGCAAGGAGTGGCATCAGTGAGAATAACCGAATTTGGGAGATCCTTAGAGTCTGGAATCGCCGTGTAGATGAGGCTGTCCTCCCCAATATATGCACAGACGCGCGGATGAACGATTCTATGAGGAGAGAGTAGTCAGATCTATTCCAGAAGCAGTTGACACAGCTCCCTGCTTCAGTAGGGGCGTGGCATCGTGGACGGGATTCGAGTATGTTCGGTATATCAATCACTTTTCGGCACTCGCGCGGTTTGTAGCCAACTTGAGCCTAATAGCTCTCACAACCGCATGACTGCGTCGGGGAGACGCGTCGAACCCGATTTATGAGCTATCAGCCGAATGTTCGATTCACCGTTACGTACCCCGAAAAATGCACGACTGCGGAGCAGTCGTCATGCGCCGGCCGGGATTTGAACCCGATGCCAGACCTCACTGCGTTCGGTCTGCCGTGATTCAAATCCCTCGACCGCAAACACGACTCTCACGTTCGTTCGAGTCGGTTATGCGCCGGCCGGGATTTGAACCCGGGCCATGAGCTTGGAAGGCTCAGGTCCTACCACTAGACCACCGGCGCTCGCTCACTGCGTTCGCTCGCGCCGAGCCCCGCGTCGCTTCGCTCGCGGGACACTGGCGCTCTGCCGTGTCTTTCCGCCGGGGGAATAAGGGCGTTTTCTTTTCCCCGAGTTCGCCACCGTCAGTCGGGATTCCCGACGACGGCGTAGCAGTTCCCGCTGGAGACGAACGACTCCTCGATCCTCACGCCGGCAGCCGTCAGGTCGGCCTCGAACTCGGCCTGCGCGTAGATGTGATAGAACCGCGGGACTGTCTCGCCGCCGGGCAGCGTCCAGTCGACCGTTGTGTCGAACCCCGTCTCCGCGTCCGCCGGCGCGTCGAAGCTGTCGTGGGCGGTGCTCCACGCACTCACGAGCCCGCGACCGCCCGGCGCGAGCACGCGCGAGAGTTCTTCCAAACTCCTCACCCGCGTCTCGCGGTCCGGCAGGTGGTGCAGCGTCGCAACGTACAGCGCGAGGTCGACGCTCCCCGCGGCCAGCGGCAACCGCGCCGCGTCGCCCTGGACGAATGCCGCGCTCCAGCCATCCGTGGAACTGCGATCCCGCGCCTCCGCCAGCAGGTCCCGGCTCGCGTCGAGTGCGACGACACGCTCGACGACGTCAGCGAGGCGTCCGGCATGCCGGCCGTTGCCACAGCCGACGTCCAGCCCGACGCTCCCGCTGTCGTGGGGTGACCGCTCGTCGAGAAACGAGTCCACCTCGGGCCAGGGGTAGGCCCGCGTCTTCGAGAAGTGCGAGGCGATTTCGTCGTAGACGGCCCGCACGCGCCGACGGGGGCGGTGTGCGTCGAGCGCCTCACCCCCGGCGGCACCGTCGCCTGCGGTGGCGTCGTCGCCGGTGGCAGCGTCGTCACCATCCCCGGAGCCGTCGGTCATCGGCGGCTACTCGTCGCCGTACGACTCGGGGTAGGCTTCGGCGAGCAGGTCGGGCTGGGCGGTCAGGCGCTTGCGAACCGGGTCGATGACCGAGGAGATGTACTCGGCGGCGGCCGGCTTCAGGTCCGCCGGGTGCAGTTCCTCGCTGACGAACTCCGCCTCCAGGTCGCCGTAGCTGTCGTACACCAGGTCGCCGCCGTACTGCTCTGGGCGCTCGACCACGAACGACTCGCCGCGCTCGTCGAGGATCGGGAACACGAGCAGTTCGAGGTACTCGAGCACGCCGTTGTCCTCGGTTTCGCCCATCGGACAGTAGGCGTCGTCGAGTTTCTCCGCGACCGTCCCGGGGTCGTCAGTGAGGTTCACCTTCGAGCCCTCGTCGGAGGCGCTCATCTTGCCGCCCGTCAGCCCCGAGAGCAACGGCGCGAACAGGCAGACCGGCTCCGTCCAGCCGTAGTCGGGCAGGATCTCCCGGCTCAGCATGTAGATGCCACGCTGGTCGATGCCGCCGTAGGCGATATCCGCCTCCAGCGCCTTGACGTCCAGCGACTGCATCAGCGGGTACAGCAGCCCGCCCAGTGCGGGGCTGTCGCTGTCCCGGACGACCTCGCTGGCGGCGCGCTGTGATCGGGCGATCGTCGTCTCCGCAGCCATGCGGTACAGCTCCAGGGTGTACTCCTCGTCTAGTTCGTAGTCGGTGCCGCGGACGAACGTGATCTCGTCGGGGTCGGCGCCCGCGGCGTCGATCATCCCCTCGATCGCCTCCCGGTAGTACTCCGAGCGCGCGTCCAGCAGGTCGAAGGGGCTCTTCTCGTCGTCGAGGTGGGCGTGCAGGTCCGCGATCAGCACCGTCACGTCGACGCCGGCCGAGAGGAGATCCGCGAGCTTGCGCATCGTCGTGAAGTGCCCGATGTGCATCTCGCCGGTGGGAGCGTACCCGATGTACGCCGACGGCGACCCCTCGGCCAGTAGTGCCTCCAGTTCGTCGGTTTTGACAACCTCCTCGGTGTGTCGCGTCACGAGGTCGAGCCGCTCGGCGGTGTCCATACGTTCGCTTCGCGTGCGGGATCAAATAATACTGTCGGAGGAAAATCCTGACGGATTTTCGCCCGCCAGTATTGCGAGGGAGTGGCCAGTGTGTCCGGGCGCTCATCACCGGCCTGTCGGCCGGCTCTTCGCACCCTCTGTCACCGGCGACTGCAAGGCTGGCTGTTCACGTAGTTGTGAAACTGCTTTCGGGTAGGACCAGATATTTCAGCGTCTGTATCCAACGTGTGGCTGATCCCCGTGCGCGAGACGTTCTACAGCGTGCTCGGCGTCGAGACTGACGCGGACCGGGAGGCGATCCAGCGCGCCTACCGCGAGCACGTCAAGGAGACGCATCCGGACGTCAGCGACAGCCCCGACGCAGCCGAGCGGTTCAAGCGGCTCACGACGGCCCGTGACGTCCTCGTCGACGGGGAGGAACGCCGCCGCTACGACCGCCTGGGCCACGAGGCGTACGTCAGCAGGCACGTCGAGGGGCCGGCGTGGGCAGACGGGTCCGGCGACGGGTCGGCGAGTGGCGAACGGTCGGCCACAGCAGGATCGACGCGGGACGCCGGCGGGGCGGCCGCGGCCCGGAACCGGAGCCGGCGCCAGTCCGGACGCCGGGCCGACACCCACACCGGACGGCGGGCACGCGCCGCCGGTTCGGGCGGCGGTCGCTCGCGGGTAAAGGGCGGATACGGTGACCGGAACTGGCAGGCAGCCTCGGATGCGTACACCAGGACGCCGATGGACGTCGACGCCGGCCGGCCGTCGGTGCCGCGCCGGCTCCTCGCAGCGGCGCGGGCGCTCGGGCCGTGGCTCGTCGTCGACCTCGTGCTCATCCTGAGTGCGATCGCGACCGGCTGGTTCCTGTACGCCACCGGCATCTACTTCGAGGCGTCCGTGCCGGCAGCGATCAGCGGCCTGCTGCTGGTCGTGTTCGTGATCGGGCTGGCGCTGTTACACATGCTTCTGGAGCTGTACTCCTGAGTCAGAAACACCGGAAACGGCGGTTTCGGGCGACACTCGACACACGCAGGTGGACCGCTCCGACGGCTACGTGCCGATCTCGATCTCCTCGAGGTCGATGTCGAGCGGGTTGCTGGGTTCGGGCAGCGACGGGCTGTCCAGCGCGTTTTTGACGTCGTCGATCTGCACGTCCTTCTCGTCGCCCTCGTCGGTGTTTGCGACCTCGACGCGGATCGTGGCGGGGCTGTCGTCGTTCCCGTCGCCGTACCTCGTGTTCCAGGTCATCGTGATCGTTTCGGTGTCACCGGCGCTGACGTTGACGTTGTCCGCCACGTCGACGATCGTGCCGCTGCTGGTGTCTTTCAGCAGTAGCGTGTCCTCGACAGCCTCGCCCGTGTCGGTGTTCTCGACGTCGACGACGACCTCGAGCTTGTCACCCTCGGTGACGGGGTCGTCCGTGTTGACGATGCCGACGTCGAGTGGCGTCTCTGCGGCTTCGACCGTCACCTCGTGTGGCCCGTCGACATCGTCGTTCGTGCTGGCGTTGAACTCGTACGTTCCGGGCAGCTGGTTCGTCGTGTCCCAGGTGAGCGTCACGTTCTTCGTTCCCGTCTCCGGAACGTCGGTCACCCGGAACGGCTGGGCGACCGTCCCGCCAGCCTCGTCGGCGACTTCGAGCCAGACGAGTTCGTCCGCGGCCACGGCGTCGTCCTTCGTCCTGAGGGTGACGTTGACTTCCAGGTCGTTGCCCGCGCTGACGCTGTCGTCGGCGTTCAGGACGGTCACGTCGTCGATCAGGACGTCAGTCTCGATCTGATCGGGATCGATGACCGTCGCGTTCGTCGGCTCGGCGCTCTGGTTGCCGTCCTCGGTCTCGACGAAGAGGTCGTAGTACGTCCGGGCGCCGTTGGCGTCCTGTGGCTTCGTCGCCCAGACGAGGTCGAGCTGTTTCGACCCGCCGCTCGGGATATTGACGTCCCGGGCCACGGCCTTGACAAACCCGTCGGAGTCCGTGAGGAAGACGTGCTGGGCGCCGTCCTCCGGCCCGACGTTCTCGACGGTCGCGTTGACGACGATGTTGCCGCCGACGTTCGTCTCGAGGTTGCTGTTCCCGTCGTCCACCGAGACGACCCGGAAGTCAGTGCCGGGGTCGCCCGCCTGGACAGTGACGTTCGTGGTGGCGCTGTCGTCGACGGTCACCGCGGTGAGCGTTCTGTTGGACCCCGTCCCCGCACCGGTCGTGTTCCAGGTCATGTTGATCGTCACCGGTCCGTCGCTGGGAGCGATGACCCGGTTCGCCGAATCGACGTAGTTCCCCCGTGGATCCTTGAGCACCACCGTACCTTCGCCCGTCGCCGAGCCGGTGTTGGTTACTTCGACTTGAGCTTCGACTACCTTTCCCTGCTCGACGGGGTCGTCCGTCCCGGCGAACTCGACTTCGAACGTCGGCCTGTCCGGTTCGGTGATGTCATCGAAGATGTCCGCGAACGCGTCTGCGAGCTGCTCGTCGTTCGAGGCGTTGTAGTACTCGCCACCGCCGATGTCTGCCGTTGCCTGCAGGAACGCGGGGTCGATTTCGACCTCACCCGCGTCCGGGTCAGAGTTGCCGTAGCCGACCGAGTACACCGTGGTGTCGTTATTGGCGAGATCCTGGGTTTTGTTGAGAGACTTTCTATTGCTGTACGGAGAGTCACAATCGGCGGGGTCGTCGTTGAGGAGTTTCTCCTCATCACCCTTGCACCCGTCGTTTGCACCGTCGCTCAGCAGGACCACGACCTTCTCCCGGTCCGGATCGTCCGAGTCATCCAAGATTTCCTCTGCCCTGATGAGGCCGAAGTCAGATCGGGTCCCGCCACCGGGGCTGTGGTCATCGATACTCGAGTTGACAGCGTCCATGTCATTGGTCAAGGATTGCTCGATACTACTACCAAACTCATAGTCGTCTTCACCTGCCCACCACGGTTCGCTATCAAAGAACGCGACGCCAGCCCTGTCCTTTGTCTGGTTGAGACTCCCAACTGCATCCTGCGATGCGTCTACTGCGGCCTCCGCTTTCGAGTAACTACATCCGTCGCACGCGGGATCGTCCATCGATCCGGACTCGTCCATCACGAACACCACGTCGAGGGGGTCGCGCGGTTCGGTTTCTTTCGGCGCGATGGTGGCTGCAGCGGTGTCCGACGCGGTGCTGTCCTCGCCAACGGCGATGGTGACGTCGCCGGTGATCGAGTCGTCGTCGTTGGTCCCGCTGATGGAGTCCCAGATGTCCGGGTTCGAATCGCCGATCGTGGTGTTCCAGACGAGGTCGACGGTCGTCGAGTAGTCGTTGCTCCCGTCGAGGACGACCTCCGTGGCGGTGACGGGGCCGCCGTCGAAGTTCTCGAGCGTCACGTCCTGCGTGATGGGATCGGAGAGTCCGCTCGCATCCTGAACGGCGACCTCGGCCGTCACGCTGATTTCCTCGCCCTCGGTCACGTCGAGGGTGCTCGCGGACTCGTCGATGGTGACGTTGAACTCGGGATCACCTCTGAATGGGGCGTCGATCTCGACCGTCCTTGTCGTCGTGTTCCCGTCGACCTCAGCGACCAGGTCGTAGGTCCCCTGGTCGCCTGCGCCCGTGTCCCACTGGAGCATGACATTGCGCGTGTCGTCCGGATCGAGCTCCGGCGATGGCTGCACTGCGTCGACGAGTTCCGAATCACCGGTCCCGTTCTCCACCACGTCCAGAGTGACCGGCGAGGTGCCGCTCTCGTTCCCGTAGTTTTTGATCTTCACGTCGACTTCGACCGTATCTCCCTCCACCAGATCGTAGTCCTCGACCTCCGCACCCTCGATGTCGAACGCCGGGCTGTCGACCGGCGCCGGATCGACAGTCACGGTTTTGTTCATCGAATCGTCGAACGTCGACGCCGTGAGGTTCACGTCACCTGCAGTTCCCTTTCTCGGGGTCCAGTCGATTTCGACTGTCTTCGGCCCTTCGTCGGCGTCCAGCGTCACCTCGGTCTGTCCGACGACGACGTTGTCGGCCTCCAGGTACACCGTCTGCGTCTCCGGTTCGCTCAGCGCGCCCTGCGTCTCGTTCACCTCGATCTCGATCGGAGTCGTCTGGCCCTCCTCCAGGGTGCCGTTCGGGGCGATGCCCTCGACTTCGAACTCCGAGGGGCGTTCCCTGACGGTGAAGGTCCGATTGTCCGAGCCGTCCTTCGTCCAGTCGAGGTCGCCGATACCGCTCACGTCGCCCGTCGCCGCGAAGACGACCCACTCGTCGCCGATCATGAACCGCTCGCCGTCGACGTTGTACGTGTTCGTCGTGACGTTGTCGGGCGATTCGTGGTCCAGCGTCAGGTCGGACGTGCTGTTCCCGCCGGCGAAGTACGCCCGGTCGAGGGTACCGTTCTTCCAGTTGGACTCGTTGATCACGTAGACGCCGAGGGGCGTCTCCCCGGCAGCGTCGCCCTCGTTCTCGATCTCGATGTCGACCTCGATCTGCTCGTCCGGATAGATATAGGGGTTGGTATCGGACGTCTGGAGTGGCGCGCCGCCGGGCGTGTTGGTGTCCGTGATCGTGACGTTGAAATCCGGCGAGGTCTGGATCGGGTCGACCAGATCCTCGTCGACAGCAACCATGTTCTTGAGACAGCCCTCACCCTCTTCGTCGAGGTAATCATTCATGTTATCGACGGTGTTCATCGGCGGGGAACTGATGCCCGGACTTGTCACCATACAGACTGGCGTCACTCTGTCGTCCTTCATCTCTTTCGGGGGCTTGATGCGGAACCGGGTTTCCGTCTGGTCCGGGTCCTCGACTTCTACGATCGCTTCTGTGTTGGTGGCATTGACTTTGTTACCGTCACTGTCTACCCATCCCTTGCCACCGCTAACATTACTATCGTAGATTAACCACTGACCACTTTTGTTGTAGAGTGCAAATGCGCGGTTGTTCTCGATAATGGGGCCACTCCCGCTATCGGCCTTGAATCTCGTCGCGTTGCCCGTGACTTTCCCGTCTGCAGAGGCCCCGGGCGGCCACGCGGACGCGTTGTAGTACTCGTATGCCCAGTCTGAAGCACCAGTGTACAGCACGTCACCGGCGAAATTGGGGTTCCTCGGCGCGTCCAGCCCTTCACCGATTTTCCCGAGCTGAATGAGGACTT
>PXSF01000157.1:27303-31715 GCA_003022845.1 Halobacteriales archaeon SW_10_66_29
CGGGCGAATCCGGCCCGTAGACTTTGAAATCAGATTTCTCGTCGGGCGTGACGGTCATGCGTTCCCTTGCGTACTTCGCCCAGCCGTCCGCGTACTGGCTCTCGATAGTGATGTTGATCTCGACCGGCGCAGTGACCGAGGGGTTGTACCTGTCGGTCCAGTACAGCGCCATGAACTCCTGCATGTTGTCCGCGGTCCGTGCCTCCGCGTTCCGGGTCGCCCGCAGTTCCGAGCCTTCGGTGATCGCATCTACGTTCGTGAGGTTCACCACCCCCAGGTCGAGACTATGGCCAGTGAAATCGAGGTTGGGCTCGGATTCGATGAACGTCGCCCCGTCCGGGTCGGGCTTGCGCCAGAGCCCGCCGCCCTGGAACGCGGTGACTGAACCGTCCTCGGCCTCATGTGTGATTGCCCCGAGAACCGTCTGGTTCCAGCCGACTTTGTCGAGCCCTCGCTCCTCGGCGATGGTTCGGTTCCAGTACGTCTCGTTTGCCGTCGTTATCGTGACGTTGAACGTCCCATCAGTCTCGTTGGCGGAGACGTCAGTGCCGGTGTCGTCCGGGAACTCGAACGTCGTCGTCTCGTTGACCGACCCGCCGGAGATCTGATCGATTCCCTGGTCGACGGTCCGCATCGAATCCTGTCCCAGGCTGTCCTGGGACTCCGTCGTCAACTGGTTGACGATGACCCAGCCGGTCCCGACCAGCAGAAGTGATACCAGGAACGCCAGCGAAATGATAAGAACTGTGCCATATATTTCTGACACACTTCGCTGGTCATCTCCGAACCCCTCTTCTCTCATAGTAACCAGAATACTACAGGGCATTCCACTTAAACCCACCGAGTAAATTCGTTTACGTATAATGCCGTCTAATCAACCTCGAAAGGCCCTGAAAGTATTAATTTCCCACGTCGGAACGATCCAATTATCACCGTTGATAGTGAAAGGTCAAATAGACAATTGCGTGATAATACCACTCAAAATTCAGTACGGGGAACGATAATTTTGTTTACTGTTTTCCATTTGCTGTCGTAGTGAGATGCCGAACAGTCACAGCTACAGTGACAGTTCGACCGTGGTGACGCGGACGAGCACCGTTTCGACGCCCGAACAGGAGTAGACGCCCGAACCGGTGTCGGTCCATCTGCTAGCGGCCTCGAAATAGTTGCCCCACTGCTCGGGGTTCGCGCTCGCAGAGACGTCGACGAGGATGTCTTCCGAGGACAGCGTTCGGTAGGTGCGGTTCTGTTCGACGACCTCCGCCGAGAACAGCAGTGTATCGTCGAGGTCGGCGACGGGTGACTCGCCCGGCAACCCGCGGGGGTTCAGCGTCACCGTGCTGTCGTAGCCCTTCGAGACGGCGAAGTTGTCCGCTTCGAGTTTGACCAGTGAGACGATCGCGGTGTCGTCCTCACACGTCAATGACGGCTCGTACCGCGCCCCGTACCCGGGCCGACGGAACACCGCACCGCCTTCGTACGCGACAGTGATGTCATCCGGCGAGCGATCGAATCGGTGCTCTGTGGCGTTGATGAGATACGTTTCGTCGAAACTGGTTCCAGTGACTTCGATCCCGATTTCGGACTCGTTGACGTACACGCTGCCGCCGCCCAGCGCCAGCGAGAACGACCGGCGCGTGTCGTTTTGCCGGTGGAGGTTGTCGAGCGTCGCAGCGGCCGCCGACAGGCCGCGCTCGCCGCTCTCGATCTGTTCGCGGTCGGAGAACTCCGAGAGGTTGTCGAACGCGCCCAGCGAGACGAGCCCGACGCCGGTGATGATGATCGCGAACATCAACACGAACGCGATGATGTCCGAGACGCCTCGGTCGCGCTTGCACGATGCCGCCGTCGAGTGGCTGTTTCGGGTCATGGTCACGTACAGTTCGCCCCCATGCTGATTTCGTCGTTCCTGAGACAGATCAGCACCTCTCCGCCCTGCACTCTGGCGGTCTCGTCCAGGTCTGCCGTCGTGTTCAGCGGGTACTGCCTGGGCTGGTCCAGCACGTCCGACGTGATCACGAGCGCGTACTCCGTGTCGAAGGGGTAGCTGCTGTCGTCGTCGGTGATGTTGATCTGGTAGGGGTTGCCGACGACCTGGCCAGGGTAGTTCGGCTCGACGGTCACGTTGACCTCGTCACCCGTCCCGTTCAGCCGATCGAGGCTGTTGATGTGTGAGAGCAGGTCGCCGCCGATCTCCGAGAACTGCTCCGTTGCCGCCCGGTCCTCCTGTTCGTCGAGCAACTGGCCGGCACCGATCAACAGCCCGGAGATCAACACGGCGGTAATCGCGACCGTCAGTGCATGCGTGATCGCAACTGAGACGGCGCGGTCGTGGTCCCCGGTCATGATCCTGTCCCGTTGTACAGCCCGTACGTGGTGTTGTACGCGACGTTCGGCGTCCGATACTCGATCCCGAAGATCGGATTGACGACGGTCCCATCCCGGCTCCACCGGAAATCTTCCGGGAAGTCTTCGACGTCCGTCGGATCGACTGCAGTGATGGTGTACGTTCCATCTGCATTGCCACCGTCCTGGAACTGGATGGTGTAGTCGGGATCGAGTGGTGGCCCGAAATTCAGGTTCCCACAGTACGTTTCGTCAGTACGCACTTCCCCTTCCCCGTTCACGAAGTCAATCTCGATAGTACTGTCGTCACCTGACAGGTCACACGTCCAGTCGGTGCCAAAGCCGCGTTTGGCCACTTCGGAGTTCGATATTTCGAGCTGCATACTGTTGAAAGTGGGGCCAGTTTCGGAAATTTGGATGATGAACGGGGACGACGACGTGTCGTTGACGAGCAGGTAGAATCTTGGAACCGCCGCAGCCCCCTCAACGACGTCCACAGGGCCGGACGGGTAATCCTCGAACCCGGCGACAGTCGTGTTCTGCCGGGCGATACCGCCGGTCTGGTTGCCGACGACCGTCACGTTCAGGACGCCAGCAGTCTCGGTCGTCGAGAGGTTCAGGTACTCCCTGACGTACGCCTCCTCCACGAGCGTATCGAACCCGCCGGTCTGATTCGCGTACGGCAGCGACTCGTTGACCTCGTCCATCGACGTGTTGACCAGGAACGCCCGCTCCAGCCCCGTCTGGACCTGGTCGATGGTCCGCTCCGTCTCGGCGAGGCTCTGGGCGTCCTGCTTGGTGTTGACATCGGGGGACTCGTGGATCGAGTTCAGCAGCGCGATCGATCCCAGGATCGTCGCCGCGACTAGCAGCGCCCCGACGAGGATGAGCTGACCACGTTCGCCGTCCGGCGTCACCATGCTACCACCCTGATGCGGACGACCGCGAACAGCTGCGAATCCTCGTTCTGGTCCTTGATGTACACGTCCCGGCCGGGATCGTCCTGCCGGGAGCGAAGGGTGTTGTTCTCACCCGACGTGACCCGGACGCACTGCCCGAGGTCGGAGTCGAACTCGTAGATCGGGTCGCTGTCGAACAGCACGACCTGTCGGGTCACCGTCACCGAGGAGCGGGTCGCATCGTTGGGGACGGTGATCGCCGTCGTGTTGAGGTCGCCCGGATCGCTCGTGTTCCCATGATCGACGTAGACGGTGTACCGGTAGTTGTTCCGGTCGAGCGTCCGGTTCAACAGGATCCCCAACTGGTCCCGTACCGTGTCGTTTTCCGCCCCGCCGGCAGCGACCGCCGGGTGAGGGCTGGGGTTCCGGTCGCCGTCGAGACACGTCGCGGCCGTCCGGATCGCGTCGCGGTCCTCCGCGGCCTCGAGCACGTCCTGGACCTGGACGCGGAGCGCCTCTGTCTGGCGGTCCGTCGAATCCTCCGTCCAGGGGGCGATGTCGACCGCCTGGAGCCCCAGCACGAGCGCGCTCGCGATGACGATCGCGCCGATGATCCCCTCGATCGTGTACGCCTGTCCACGGCTGTCGCTCGGCCCCATCGATTACCCCTCCCAGACCCTGACGACGAGTTCACAGCTGTCCGCGCAGGCGTGGCTCCGGTTCTGTGCCTGGATCGTCCGGACTGCCGTCGCCGGCGGCGCCGAGCTCCCCTCGTAGAACGCCGACCCGGTGGTGCTGGACTCGCCCCGCACGAGGACGGTCTCGTCGTCCCTGACCGTCACGTTGACTTGCTTCCACTCCGGTATCCCGGAGCGGTTGACCAGCACTCCGAGTGCGTCCGGATCCTCCAGCGTCCGCTCCAGTGCCGTCAGGTTGACCGTCCGTCGCCCGTCCATGGTGCTGTCTACCTCGACGAGTTCGGTCGCGAGTTCGCCCGCCATCTGCCGATCTTCGCTCTCGACCGGCTCCTGGAACGGGACGAACACGTCCGGGAAGAACGCGAACACTCCCGCGATCGTGAGCATCACCAGAACGATCCCGAGCAGGTAGTCGTGGATCGTCTGTCCCCTCTCTGGCATAGTAGCTGTTAGTCGTGCTGTCTACAGC
>PXSF01000158.1:0-2684 GCA_003022845.1 Halobacteriales archaeon SW_10_66_29
GCATCGGTCCGGAGGGGCCGCGGCCGGTGACGATCGAGTGGGGTTCGCCGGCGTCCGCGGCGGCGAGGAACGGGTCGAGGTCGCGCCCCGCGTAGAAGACGCCGCGGCGGACCAGCGGGTGGACGGGCTCGGGGAACTTTGCGCGCTGTTCGGCTATCAGTTCGTCCGCGCCGAACCGATCGAGGAGGCGGTCGTAGTCGACCTCGCCCTCGACGGCGTACGGCGTGACGGTGAACTCGTCTGTCGACATTGGTGTGGTGGTGTGGTCGTGGGCATCAGTCAGCGAGCGACGCCATCGAGAAGGAGCAGGGAGCACCACCCCGGCGGGGGCGGGTGAGGCCCGTCACCGCCCGAACGCGGTACTGTCCACTCCCAGAGGAGTTGCCCAGCGCCAGCGACCGGGAGCGGACTGCATGCCCGGACGTAGCTGATAGCAGCCACTTAACCGTTGTTGTTCCGACCGGTCCGGAAGTCAGCGACGACGCCCGGTCCGCTGTGCCCCACCCACCACGCCTTTGTAGTGATTGTTGTGACTCTTTACCACCGGGTATTCGCCAGACGCCAGTTTCGGGCCGTGAAACCGCCGCTACTGCGATGTGGTGCCGAAAATACTCACAACAATCACTAAGATGGCTGCGATCCAACCGCCGGTATGAGAGTCGAGTTCGACCGCGACACCTGTATCGGCATGTTTCAGTGCGTCCGCGAGTGGGAGGCCTTCGAGAAAGACGAGGAGGCCGGCAAGGCGATCCTTGCCGACAGCGAGGAGCGTGAGGAGGACATCTTCGTCCGCGAGGTCCCAGAAGAAGCCGAGATGGACGCGAAGTTCGCGGCCCGCACCTGCCCGGTCGACGCCATCACCGTCTACGACGACGACGGCGATCAGGTAATCCCCTGACCGGCCTGCGGGTTCTGGCTCCGCTCCCGGTCCATCACCATTTTTATCGTCACCGCGCGAACGGCCGTGTATGAGCCTCTCGACGAAGATCGTTCTCGCGACGGTCGGCATCTCACTCGTGATCGGCGTGGCGATGGTCGTGAACATGGCGCTGGTCTGATGTTCACCGAGCGCTCCCTGTCGCCGGCCGTCGCGGACGTCCGCGCGGCGCACGCGCCGGACGCGCTCGTGCTCGACTGCGCGACCGACTTCGAGACGCTGCCCGCCGCGCAGGCCGAGGAGCTGGCGCTGGTGACCGACGCGCTGGAGCCACAGTCCTACCCCGAGGAATGGCTCCCGCCGGACGCGCCGACGGTGCTCGAACGGTTCGCCGGCCCGGATCTCACGGTCGGCATGCCCGGCGACGGCAGCGTCGCCTGGACGCGCCAGACCGACCCGCCCGTCGTCCTCTGCAAGCCCCGTCTGGAGGGATCGCCCGCCGCCTTCACTGACTTCCTGGTCGCGGAGGCGCTCGTCCAGGTGGGGCTGGACGCCCCCGAACAGTTCCTGGGCTTGTTCGGCGAGGAGTACCCCGCGTTCGCCGACGCCACCCGCGACCACCTCTCGCCGGTCGAAACCTACCAGCTCGCGGCCGCCTGCTACGACGCCTACCTCGGGCTGCAGACCCGCGACACCTTCGCCGACTGGGAGGGCGACCTGTTCGACGCGTGGCTCGACGCCAGCGAGCGTCTTGAAGGCCGGCTCAAGGATCTCCCGCGAGCGATCGCCCGCGGCGAGACGTCGTTCACCGACGGCGCCGAACTGGCCTGCAGCGCGATCAAACACGCCGGCGAGATCCCGCCGCCGTTCGACGCGCTCGACGCCGCGGTGTACCTCGATCACGGCCCTGCGTTCGCCGTCGAGTGGGCCGAGCGGACGGTCGACGCGCTGGGGTGATGCAGGCTGCTAGGAGTTTGTCCCGCCGGGGATTCCTATCGGCGCCACCACGAAGAACTGGCTGCTTGCTCGCCCCCTCCTGCTCGAACTCGATGACGCCCAGCGACTCCAACTCGTTCAGGTTGCGGTGAACCTCCCGATAGTCCCGATCGACAGCCTCCGCTGTCTGTCGGATACTATCCGGTTGTTCGTTCACGATGACTTCCAACAGCGCCAGGTTCGAACCACGCATGAGCCGCTCGATGTCGTCGAAGCTCTCGAAGTTCAAAATGAAGCCTGCGTCCTGCTCAACGACATCGCCGTCGTCTCCGGCTTCCGCGCGGCGAAGTCGCTCGCGCGCCGCCTCCCGGTGGTCGGTCGCCTGTCCGAACGTGATTTTCAGTGTACTGGTCATGGTTTCTCCTCGATTTCGGTCATGAATCGTTCCCGCAGGGTGAGCATACCCGGAAACTCGATCTGCTCGACACCCTCCGGCGTGTGACGCTCGTGTCGCCCGGGCGTTTCGTTCTCGTTATCGTAGCGAAGGATGGTTCCACGGCCATCGGTGTAGCCGTAATGAAGCGCGTATCGGTACCCGCTCGGGAATTCTGGATCGTCAGTCTGGAAGATCTTGCGGCGGATTACCCGGTCGCCGACGCGATCTTCCACGTTTTCGATGACCCTGTACCCCATCGTCGTACTATGGTACGAACCCCATCATAGTAAAGGTATGGGAAGTATCCCATATCAGCTGTGGTGCCGGCGCAGTCCCGGTGCCCGAGCGATCGCCTGCGGCGAGATTCCGCTGCCGTTCGACGCGCTCGACGCCGCGGTATACCTCGATCACGGCCCCGCATTCGCCGTCGAGTGG
>PXSF01000158.1:2814-11172 GCA_003022845.1 Halobacteriales archaeon SW_10_66_29
GAGCCCGTGCCGAGTTCCACCAGCGCCGAGCACAGATCCGCGACGTCGACGTACGAGCGGCGGATCTCGCCGTTGCCCCAGACCTCGATCTCGCCCGCCAGCCCCTCCTCGATCATGTCCTGGGCCTGGCCGCGCGGCGCGTCCAGGCCGACCACGTTCGGAAACCGGACGGTCGTCACCTGCTCGTACTCGCTGACCGCCTGCTCGGCGAGGTCCTTCGAGCGCCCGTACCGGTTGAACTCCCCCGACGCGGCGACGCTGGAGCCGAACACGACGGGAACGCCGGCGTCCCGCGCGGCAGCGACCACGTTGACCGTGCCCGCGACGTTGTTCTCGAAGAGATACTGCCAGTCGTCGACCCAGACGTCGGCCTCCGCGGCGAGGTGGTACACCAGGTCGAACTCGTGGTCGCTGAACAGGGACCGGACGCGATCAGCGTCCCTGATATCCTGTGCTGGATCCGCGGAGTGATCGAACCCGACGACATCGTGGCCGGCGGCGGCGAGCTGATCGGCCAGTACGCCGCCGATGTAGCCGGCGTGACCCGTGACGAGTGCGTTCATGGCCGCCGTTTCGGGTGCCCGCAATTCAATCCCTTGGATTGGCTCTAGTCGGAGTGGACAACGAATTCAACGGCGTTTCCGACAGCATGAAAGCCCCCGCCCGACGTGGCAATCCGGGCCGGGCGGGACAGAAAGGGGCGACCGGCTACACGAACCCGGACGACGCAAGCACGCGAGCAGCGCGAGCGCGCGCAACGAGTCCTGGGAGTGTAGCCGGTCGGGGCTTTCATGCTGTTCGAGATGAACACCGAGGCTTCCTCGGCGAACCCGACCAATTGGCTCGTTCCTCACACCCGGGCAATCGCCCCGATCCACGGCCCCGTCGTCTCGATGATCTCGACGTCGAATCCGGCGTCCGCCAGCAGCGCGCGAAACTCCCCGGGCTCGTAGAACTCGAAGTGCCTGTCGGCCACCTCGCTGCCGGTCGGTCCGCGCTTCGCTGAGATGTAGGCGCACCCGCCGTCCCGCAACAGCCGCTGCAGCGCTACAGCAGTGTCCGGCGCCTGCTCCCGCGGCACGTGGTGGAACGACCCTGACGCCCAGATGCCGTCGAAGGAATCGGCCTCGAAGGGCAGCGAGCGCATATCGCCGCGGACGAACGACGTCGTCGCCTGTTGGTCCGGGGTCGCGTCCGCGAGGTAGTCGTGGGCTCGCCGGAGAAACGACTCGGTGATGTCGAGGCCGACGACGTCGAGGCCACGCCGCGCGAACCCCGCCGCGTCGATGCCCGGTCCACACCCCAGGTCCAGCACTCGGCCGCCGTCCAGGCGGTCGAGAAACGGCCCGCCGTACGCCTCCAGCCCGGACTCCGAGAGGTACTTCTCGGCGTACGTCTCCGCATTGCCCTCGTAGGTCACGAGCGTCCGCTCGACCTCGTCCATGGATGTGCCTCGGCAGGTCGGCGGTTAGCCGTTTCGGACTCCGGCGAGGGGGCCAGGTGGAAGACTGACGGCGGCGGCGCGGGTGGGGGTTGTTGGCACGGTTCCCGAAGCTATTTGACCGTCTTTCACATCACATCGAGTGCAATGTGCCGACACGCACACCGTGGCAACCGCGAGTCCGGCGTGGCTCGCGGCTGGGTTCCGCGATAGTCGTATCGCTGTTTCCGACTGCGTCGCGACCGTTCTGTCAGCAAATCACTCCGGCGCCAGCGCCGCAACCGGGGGTGATCGCCGTGCGGCGTAGCGAGACGACGCTGTTCACCAGCCGGGAGGCGACCCACGACAACGACACCGTGGCGCTGACCCACCGGGCCGGCCTCGTCCGGCAGTTCGGGAGCGGACTGTACGGCTTCACCCCCACCGGCGAGCGCGCCCGTCGGCGGCTGATCAACGCTGTCGACGCCGAGCTGCGTGCCATCGGCGGCCAGCGGATCAGCCTCCCCCAGCTCAACTATAGCGGCATCTGGGAGCGAAGCGGCCGCTGGGGGAGTTTCGAGGGCGAGATGTTCACGTTCGAGAACCGCGACGGCAAGCGGCTGTGTCTGGCGCCCTCCCACGAGGAGGGGGTCGTCCACCTGGTCGACGGCGCCGTCCGCTCCTACGAGGATCTGCCCGCGCTGTACTACCAGGTGGGGAGGAAGCATCGCGACGACCACGCCCGCAACGGCCTCCTGCGGCTCAAGGAGTTCACGATGAAAGACGCCTACAGCCTCCACGCCGACGCCGACAGCCTCGACGAGACCTACGAGCGGGTCCGGGCGGCCTACGTCCGGCTCTTCGAAGCACTCGACCTGGCGTTCGTCGTCGCCGCCGCCGAGAACAGCGTCATGGGCGGCTCGGCCTCCGAGGAGTTCGTCGCTCCCGTCGAAACGGGGACGCTCGACCTCCGGCACTGTACCGCCGAAGATTGCCGGTTCGGCGTCACCGACGAGTCGCCCGGCTGGGCGTCGGTCGGCGGGATCTGTCCCGACTGCGGCGGCGACCTGGTCGCCGGCGAGGGGATCGAGATCGGCCACGCCTTCAAGCTGGGGACGCGCTACGCCGACGCGATGGACCTCACCGTCGACGGTCCCGACGGCGACGAGTGGCGCGTCCACATGGGGAGTTACGGGATCGGCATCGAACGGCTGCTCCACACGATCCTCGCACAGCAAAGCGACGATGCGGGCTGCCGGTGGCCCGATGGGATCGCCCCCTTCGGGGCGTCGATCGTCCCTCTCGCCTACGAGGGCGCGATCCGGGAGACGGCGGACCGGCTCTACCGCGAACTCGGCGCCGGCGAGACGCTGTTGTTCGACGATCCCGGGCAAACGATCGGCGAACGGTTCGCGGAGAGCGACCTGCTGGGCATCCCCCGGAAGGTCGTGCTGGGCAACCAGTTCAGGGAGACGGGTGCGGTCGAACTGGAGCGCCGCGACGGGACGACCCGCTACGTCGAACCCGACGAGGTGGCCGCCGTGGTGTCCGGAATCCGATCCGGGGACTGATACTCAATTCGAGTTTTCACGTACGTACAGCCACCAGTATCACGCACGACCGTATGACCGCGCTGGCGGCAGCCAACCGATCCACCGGCGCAATCGACAGAGCGGCGTGTACCGGGACAGTCCCCGGAGATCGGCAGAACGTTCAAAATCAGGTGAATTTATAGTGATGCACGATAGCTATCCGACAGTTCGGGGTGGCTCACCGGGGAATGGTCAGTCGATGATACCGACATTCGATCCGCGGCTGCACGTCGCCTTTCTGGGCGGATCAGCCGTGCTGACCGGTTACTTCGCAGTGTACGCGCTCCGGAACCGGGACTCGCCCGGCGCGATGTGGCTTGCGGCGACGCTGGCGGCGACGACGCTGTGGACGGCCACCTACGCCGCCGGGCTGGTGACCCACGACCCGTCGATCCGCCCGCTGTGGGAGTACGTCCAGTGGATCGGGTCGGCGTTTCTCCCCGTCTGTTTTCTCCTGTTCGCGCTGGAGTACACCGGCCACGACCGGGTCGTGACCTGCCGGAACGTCGCGCTGCTGTCGGCGGTGCCGGCGCTGGCGGTCGTGCTGGTCTGGACCAGCGAGTTCCACGGGCTCATGTGGATCGAAAACGAGCCGGTGATCCGGGACGGGCTGGCGACGATGAGCGCCGAGTACGGCCCGCTGTTCTGGCCGATCCTGCTGTACCTGTACGCGCTGGTGCTGGTCGGCGGCGTCCTGTTGCTCCGGCTGGCGGTGCTGTCCGACTACCTCTATACCGACCAGTCGATCCTGCTGTTCGTCGGGCTGGCGGTGCCGCTGGTCGGCAACGTCGCCGCCATCTTCTTCGAGACGTCGCCGCCCGGCTTCGACTTCACCCCCTACGGGTTCGTCGTCTGGGGGCTCGCACTGACCGCGACGGTGTACCGCAACCGCCTGTTCCGGCTCGTCCCGGCGACCCGCCGGCTCGGGCGCAGCACCGCCATCCAGCAGCTGGAGGACGGCGTCGTCATCGTCGACGACGAGCGCCGGATCGTCTACCTCAACGAGGCGGCGGCGTCGATCCTCGACTGCATCCCCGCGGCGGTCGTCGGCGACGACGTCGACTCGCTGTTAGGCGACCTCCCACTGGAGCTCGGTCCCGACACGCTCGTCACCGAAGGCGACGGCGCGACTGCCACGGACGGCGAGGGCGCGACGGCCGGGGCCGAGGGGGCGGCCGTCGGCGACGGCGAGGGGATCGCGGAGATCGAGCGCGGGGGCCACCGCTACGAGGTCAGGGCCTCGACGATCACGGACCGCCGCGACCGGCGGCTGGGCCACACGCTCGTGCTCCACGACGTGACCGCCCGGTACAGGCGGGAGCAGCGCCTCGCGAGCCAGCGCGACGAACTCGAGCGGCTCAACGAGCTGAACGCGGCGATCCGCGGCGTCAACCAGGCGCTGGTGTCGGCTGCCTCCGAGGAGGAGGTCCACCGGGCGGTCTGTGAGTCGTTGGCCGACACCGGGCTGTACGCGGCCGCCTGCGGCGCCGACGTCCAGACCTGGAACGGCGACGCCGACCGCTGGATCTGCGCCGCGGACGGCGACCCGACCGAGCCGACTCCCTCGACCACAGTGTCGCTGTCGCCCGATGACGGCGAGGAGCGGGTGGCGCTCACGACCGACGCCGGCCCCGAAGCGGAGGTCGCGGCCTGGACGGTCGTCCCGATCGTCTACGGCCGGACCGTCTACGGCGCGCTCGGCGTCCAGTCGGCCGGCGAGGGGGTGTCCGAGCGCGAGCGCGAGATCCTCGTCGAGGTCGGTGAGCTAATGGGCCACGCCCTGGAGGCGATCGAGAACGAGCAGCTGCTCTCGACGGAGTCGGTCGTCGAGGTCGAACTGGAGAGCGAGGACGAGAACGCGGTGCTGGCGGCGGCCTCGGCCGATGCGGGCTGTCGGCTCACGCTCGACGGCCTCGTCCCGTCGGTCGACGGCGACGCGCTGGCGTTCGTCGGCGTCGAGGGTGCGCCCGTCGAGCGCGTCCGCGAGGCGCTCGCCGACCGCGGCGTCGACGCCAGGACGGTCCGGGAGGGCGACGACGGGGGGCTGCTCGAACTGACGCTCCCGGAGCGGACGTTGCTTGGCACCCTCGACAGCGCGAGCGCGAGCGTGACGAGCGCGAGCGCCGAGTCGGGGGCCGCGACCTACCAGGTGGAGCTGCTCTCGAACGTCGGGGTGCGGCGGCTGCTCGACCGCGTCGAGGCCGCGTTCCCGGACACCGCCCTGGAGGCCAAACGCGAGCGCACCCAGTCCGCCGAGTCGCTGGTAGGGAGCCTGGCGGAACACGACGACCAGCTCACCGACCGCCAGCAGGAGGCGCTGGAGGCCGCCTACCGGGCGGGCTACTTCGCCTGGCCCCGGGAGTCGACCGCCGAGGAGATCGCCGAGTCGTTCGGCGTCTCCCCCGCCACCCTCCACGGCCACCTCCGCAAGGCCGAACAGTCCGTCTTCGACCAGCTGTTCGAGAACGACGACGAACGGGGCTGATACTGTCGGACGTGATAGTGATTGTCCGGAACACCTACCACAGCCACACCCCAACACAGGACAGTGAACTGCATCGCCCACCGGGGGTTCGCCGACGCATACCCCGAAAACACCCGCACAGCCCTCCGCCAGGCCATCGGGGCGGGCGCGGACGGCGTCGAGGTGGACGTCCGCCGTTGTGGGTCGGGCGAACCGGTCGTCATCCACGACGAGACGGTCGACCGGGTGACCGACCGGGCCGGCGCCGTCGCGGCGCTCACCCGGGCGAAACTCGCCGACTGCTCCGTCCTCGGTACCGGCGAGGGCGTGCCGACGCTGCAGGAGGTCTGCGAACTGCTGCCGGCAGACGTCCGCCTGCACCTCGAACTGAAGGAGGTCGGCGTCGCCGCCGACGCGGCCGCGCTGGCCGCCGAGTACACGTTCGACCTGCTGGTCTCGTCGTTCGACCCCGACGCCCTCCGGGCGGCCGCCGGGGGAGCCGACGTCCCGCTGGCGTACCTGTTCGGCAGCGAGCGCCAGCTCCCGGGCGTGTCGCGGTTCCGCGACGGCCCCGACGCGGCGCTGCGGACTGCCCAGGAACTTGGCTGTGCGGCGCTCAACCCCCACTGGCGCCACTGCGACGCGGCGTTCGTCGACCGCGCCCACGACGCGGGGCTGGCCGTCAACGCCTGGACGATCCGGTCGCAGGAGGCTGCCGAGGCGGTCGCAGCCGCTGGCGTCGACGGGCTCATTGCCGACGATCCCCGGTTCTGTTCTGTCGGTTCGTCGGAGTGATCTCGAAGAGCGTTCTCGCCGTTTAGCTACGAACTGCATCGACCGCCGCTGTGACGGGGAAAGCCCTCGGCCGGCTCCAGTCCCGGGACCCGCGCTGCGCTCCTCGGTCGCTCACTGCGTTCGCTCCCTGTGGTGCTTGCGGGGTCCGGGTTCCCGGAGCCGGCCTCGCCCTTTCAGTCCGCCAGGGAGGTGGCGCGTGAGGGTAGCAGATACACGGCAGCTGCCGGGGTGGCAGATACACGGTGGCCGCCGGGGTAGCAGGCACACGGCGGTTGCTCAGCCAGTTTGCTGCCACTGGTCGGCGGCTTCGGCCAGGTAGTCGGCGTATTCCTCGACCGCGTCGGTCCAGCGGTCGTCCCCGGCAGCGCAGGACTCGCGCAGCGCGGCCCGTTCCGTCCCGCCGAACGGCGAGGCGTGCCGGAGCATCCGGTAGACCACCGACTCCGCGGGGTCGGGCGCGTCCAGCGCGGGGTCGCGGACGCGCTCGCGGACCTCGTCGGGTGCCATTCCCAGGTGGATGCTCGACCCCGGGATGCTCTTGGACATCTTCGGCGTGTCGTCGACGCCGGGGACGAGGTGGCTGTACAGCCCGACGACCGACCCCGCGACGCCCGCCGTAGCGCGGAGGTCGTCGACGCGCGAACCCAAGCCGACGTTGTCCGCGCCGAGTACGAGCAGGACCCGCTCGTACTTGTCTGACTCCAGGGGCGAAACCGTATCCGCGGCGAGCAACAGCCCGCAGCACTGCTCGGAAAACGCGCTCGCATCGCCCGGCGTCTCCACGCCCTCGTAGGCGGCGGCGAGCGCCTCCTCGAACGCCGTCGGCTCGTGGTCCTCCTCCTCATCTCCCGAGCCCTCGCCCGACTCGGCGTCCGGGTCGTAGTCCGGCGCCAGCCGGAACGCCGTCGAGAGGATGTCGAACGACTCGCTCTGGACCACCAAGTCGCCCTTCCGGGGATCGAACCCCCGCTCGCGGAGGAAGGCGGCATAGTGCTCCGCCAGGGCGGTCAGCGGCGACAGCGACCCGCCGCGGGCGTTGTACACCACCTGATCGGCGAGCACCGCCTGCACGTCGAACCCCGCCTCCTGGAACGCGACGGCCGACTCCAGCTGGCCGAGCGTCCCGACGTGGGGGTCGCCGGTCGGCGAGATGCCGACCGAGACCAGAGTATCCGCGCGCACCGTGCTGTTGTGAGCGTCGAGCAACGACATACCCGAGTCTTTGTCACCTATCGGTAAAATGGTAGTTTGTCACGAGGTACCGATGCACAAGGAGGCGCAGAACTGACAGCGGCGTCGCTTCGAATCAGCGTCCTGGGGGAGCTGTCCTCCGGCGAACGGAGGGAGTCGAGCCCCGATGTAAGGGAGCGCCGGTCAGGAGGAGGCGGATTCTCGCCGGGAATCCGTTACGCAGTTTCAAAGATTCCGTTTCATCTCCGCGTTGTCCGACAATTAGGCTGACAGTAGTTGCGGTGATGCCACAGGCAATTTGCTACCGGTTCATGAATTCTATGCTTCTCTCGGGTTCCCGATCTCACCCGAGTTGTGATTCCATATATTCGAGCGCCGTCCAGATATCGATGACGCGGATGCCCCCCTCGTAGTGCGAGTTCTCGATGACACCTGCAATCGCTCGTTCGGCGTTCCGGTCGTCCATCAGGATCCCGACGGAGTCGTGCGAGGTCGAACCGAGGAGCATCACGCCGACTGCTGGCAGTTCCGAGTCCGTCTTCCGCAACTGGTCCGGATCTGTCTGTTCGAACGCTGCCAGCCGCTCGTGAACTCGGTCCATGACTTCACCGGCACGCGGTCCATCGTGGACCCGAACTCCTGGCTGAAGTTCACCTACGAGGGTAATCCACTCTGTGGTGTCCGCTCGGTCCACCCAATCGACGCTGATGTAGCCACGCTGTTCGGTGACCTCCTCGACGACACCACGACTCAGGTACAGCTCTCGGTCTTCGGTTCGAACGTACTGAACGAACGTCTCGTAGGAGTTACTCCCCGCCCCACCGATCGTTCGGAGGAAACTCGTATCCAGAACGAGTGCAGTCGGAAACGGCGATGGATGGGACTCACTCATCGGG
>PXSF01000159.1 GCA_003022845.1 Halobacteriales archaeon SW_10_66_29
GAGTACTACTTCAAGAGCAAGTTCATCGCCGACGAGATCGGGCTCTCCCCGAAGGAGATCGGCGTGCTGATGTGCCAGCTCCAGGAGTCGGTCCAGGACTTGCACATCGAGAAGTGGTCGAACTCCCGCGCGACGACCTGGCGGGTCGAGGTGCAGTGACGACCCACACAGACAGCGATCGCCCTCACTGATTTTCTCCCTTTCGCTGTGCAAAACGGCGGTACAGAGTCACGCACGACCGTATCACTCGACGACGTTGACGCCGGTAATCTCAACGCGCGCGCCGCCCGTCTCGCTTTCGGTCGTAGTGACGTCCCAGCCGTGGGCTTCCGCGAGGTCCCGGACGATCGCCAGGCCGAAGCCGGTGCCGTCCGGCTCCGTCGAGACACCCGGTTCGAAGAGGTCGTCGCGGTCCGCGGGGAAGCCGGCGCCGTCGTCGGCGACGAAAAAGCCGGCGGGGGCGTCCCCGTCGCCACCCCCTTCGCTGTCCCCGTTGCCCTCCCCGCCCTCGACGGTGCCGACGGGGATCGTCACGGACTCGCCGTCGTGTTCCACGGCGTCCTCGGGAGCGTGTGACCGAGGGCTCGTTGAGCCGTGCTCAACGGCGTCCTCGGGAGCGTGTGACCGAGGGCTCGTCGAGCCATGTTCGACGGCGTTGCGGTAGAGGTTCTCGATCACGTGGCGCAGGCGGTCGGCGTCGGCGCGGATCGTCAGCTCCGTCGCGATCGCGAGGTCGGCGTCGGCGGTCTGGACGCTCTCCCACCAGCGCCGGGCGACCGTCGGGAGGTCGACCACCCCCATCTCGTCGACGCTGTCGCCCTGCCTGGCGAGGGTGAGCGTGTCCTCGATGATCGTCCCGATCCGGTCGTGGGCGCTGGCGACGTACTCCAGGTGCTCGCTGTCGCAGTCGTCGCGGGCGAGCGTGAGCCGCGAACTGGCGACGTTCAGCGGGTTGCGCAGGTCGTGGGAGACGATGCTGACGAACTGTTCGAGCTGCTCGTTTTTCCGTTCGAGGTCCTGCTCGCGGCGCTTGCGCTCGTGGATGTCCGTGAACACGGCGAACCCGTCGATCCCCTCCTCCAGGGAGAGCGGGATGTTCCGCAGCGAGAAGTAGCGCTGGCCGTCGGCAGTCTGTCGCAGCACCACCCGATCGACGGACTCGCCGGCGCGGACCCGCTCGTCGATCTCCTCCGCCTCCGTCATCTGGTCCGGCGGCACGATGAGATCGTCGACCGACGTCCCGACCGCACGCTCGGCGTCGTAGCCGAACGTCTCCTCGAACGCGTCGTTGACTTCCCGGATGATCGGCTCGTTATCGACGTACTCGTAGGCGAACGTCGGCTCGGGAAACTCCTCGAACAGCGCCGAGAACCGCTCGCGCTCCCGCCGGAGCTGACGCTGGGAGCGCCGCCTGGCCTGGTGCCGCCTCGGAGCCGCGGCCGGTAAACAGGATGAAGGGCAGATCGGGGTGGTCCTCGCGGACCGCCTCGAGGAACTCGATGCCGTCGACGGGCGTCAGCTCGTAGTCCGAGACGACGCAGTCGATCGGCTCCCCGGCCAGCGTGGCGCGGGCCGCCTCGGGGTCCCCGACGGTGACGACGGAGAACGCCTCGTTCTCCCGGCGGAGAAACTCGGCAGTCAGATCCGCAAACTCCGGGTCGTTGTCGACGTGCAACACCCGTATCGGCTCGAACATACCGAGTGTAGTCGGAGCGACAGTATAAATGCTCTTTCCGGAACGGGCGCCACACCGGCGGTTGCACCGAAACGGGATGTCGACAGTTCACCCGCCGAACACACCGGGACGGCGGCCGGTCACCCGTCGTACGCGCGGACGGCGTCGTAGATCCGGTCGGTGCCCCAGCCGACGGTCTCGGCGGGGATGCGCTCGTCGCTGCTGTGTGCGAGGTCGAGAAACGGGATGTCGCCGACCTGCATCGGGGTGTAGCCGTAGCTCTGGACGTCGACCCGCGCCAGGTGGCGGCCGTCGGTGCCGCCGAACATCACCAGCGGGACGGCGACGCCGCCCTCGACGGCCGCCTCCAGGTGGCCGGCCAGCTCGTCGAACAGCCCCACGTCGGCCGCGGGCGGGCCGGGATCGTACCGGACGATATCGAACTCGGGGTCGGCGTCGGTCAGCGCCGTCAGTTCCGCGATCACGTCGGCCGGCTCCTGGCCGGGCACCAGCCGGCAGTCCAACAGGGCCGTCACCTTGCCCGGCACGACGTTCTCCTTGTCGCCGCCCCGGACGCGGGTCACGTTGGCCGTGTTGTGCAGCAGGGCGTCGAAGATCCGGCCGTCCTCGCCCATCGCGTCCAGCACGTCGTCAGTTTGGTCGGGGTCGAGCAGGCCCCGCAGTTGCTCGGCGACGTCGGCGGCGACCGCGTCGGCGAGCGCCTCGACCATCCCCTCGACTGCGGGGGTGACGTGCACCGGGAGGCGCTGGCCGTCGACCGCGCTCACGAACGCCGCCATCTCGCCCATCGCCGTGTCGGCGGTCGGCAGCGAGGCGTGGCCGCTCGTCCCGGTGAACGTCGCCTCCATCCAGCAGAGCCGTTTCTCGTTGACCTGGATCGGGTACGTCTCGACGCCGCCGAGCGCGTACTCGACGTCGGCAAACAGGTCGGGGTGCTCGTCGACGAGGTAGGCCATCCCGTCGTCGCCGCCGCCCTCCTCGTCGGCGACGGCCAGAAACAGCAGGTCGCCGGCGGGCGCTTCGTCGGCGACGGCCGCCCGGAGGAACGCCGCGAGGAACATCGCTACCCCCGATTTCATGTCGAGCGCGCCTCGCCCCCAGACGTAGCCGTCTTCGACGACGCCCGCGAACGGGTCGTGGGTCCAGGCGTCCTCGTCGACGGGGACGACGTCGACGTGACCGTACAGCAGCAGCGGCGGGGCGTCGCCGCCGGGCACCCGCGCCAGCAGGTTCGGCCGGCCGGGGTCGCGGGCGTACGTGTCGTACTCCACCCCGTAGGCGGCCAGCAGGTCGCCGAGCCACTCGATGCACGGCCGCTCGTCGCCCGGCGGGTTGACCGTCTCGAACCGGAGCAGTTCCCGGAGCAGGTCGACGGGCCGCTCGTGATAGTCGGTGGCGACTGGCGCGTCGTGGGAGACCATGCTCCCCCCTAACGGAACGGAAAGGGAAAAAGGCGGGTCCTCGTGACGGGTGAACGGCCTACGTCGCCGCAGCCGTCGCCTGCTCCTGCTGTGACGTCCAGTTGTAGGTCGCGTACGACGCCCAGGAAACGAACACGGTCGTCGTGAGTGCGCCGGCGATGATGCCGGCCATGATCGAGCTCGCCACGTAGATGACGAACACGCCGACGATGAACGCCAGCGGGGCGGAGACGGTCGCGAACAGCCCCGCGGCGACCAACGTGTACAGGATCGGTTTGTTGCTCATCCTATCCCGGTGCTATTGACCGCGCGTATATACAAGTACCGAACGCAGACAGCGGGCACGAGCCCCGCAGGCGGCCGGGAGCCGTCGCTTCCCGGCGACGGGGCGGCAGAACGGAGTAGTCACTCCTCGGCCGGGCTGGCGGCGCCCAGGTCCCCGTCGAGGTCGCGGAACGCCGCGACGAAGTCCTCGTCGTCGAACGTAGCGATGGTCTGATCGAGGCTCTCCCGCACCTCGTGCATCTCCTCTTCGAGGCGCTGGAACTGCTCGCTGTCGGCCAGTTCCGAGTCGGGTTTGTTCGACAGCAGCGTGGCGTGTTTCGCGGTCAGCGCGTAGTAGCGCCGGAGCCGCTCCTCGTACTCCGAGCAGGTGAGCAGCCGCGTGATCGTCCCGAAGAGGTCCTCCCGCGAGACGGGCTTGATCACGTAGTCGTCGAACGGCATCTCGATGATGTCGAAGTCCGGGTCGACGGCTGTCACCATCGCGACGCGGACGCGCAGCTCCCGGTCTCTGATCTTCTCGAGTACCTCGTCCCCCGAGATTCCGGGCATGCGCCGGTCCAGCAGCACGATGTCGACCGAGGCGTCGAGCTTGTCCAGTGCCTCCTGGCCGCTGTAAGCCGTCGAGACGATGAACTCGTTCTCCAGCTGGGCCGCGTACGCGTCCGCGACGTCGGGTTCGTCGTCGACGACGAGAACTGTTGCTGGCTCGGTACTACTCATCTGCTAGCTACTAGTGGGAAGGGAGTGCAAAAGGTTTCCGGGTAATTCATTGACAGGTTCGACTTCTATTCGAGATTGATACTGTGTAGTTTAGGTCCCCGTTCGGAACTGTGTCGCGTGCGCGCGGCAGGGTTGAACGATAAAGACCGTCGACGGCACAGTCAAGTTTTTACCGCTGATAGCGGCACGGACATCAATGAGCCGTGATAGTAGTCCAGGCCAGGGCGAGCAGATGTGAGGAAACCGTTATCCGTCTCTCGGTCCCATGACAACGTGAATGCACGGGCGGCGGCTGGCGACCACGGAGAAGCTCATCGCGGTAGCGAGTCCGGACAGCGACGAGCCGCTGTCGCGGCTGCGGGCCTGGGCCGACGACGCCGGGGTCGCGCTGTCGGTCGTGGCGCTGGACGACGACGTCGGGGACGCCTACGAGCCGGGGGCGCCGACGCTGGGCGTGACGCTGGGCGGCGACGGCACGTTCCTGGAGGGCGTCAAGCGGTTCGCGCCGCTGGGCATCCCGCAGCTGGGGATCAACGCCGGGTCGGTGTCGTTTCTCGCCAGGGTCGAGGTCGACGACCTCGAGGCGGCGATGGACGAGGTGCTGTGCGGGCGGGCGACCGTCGACAGGCGCCAGCAGGTGCGCGTCGAGGCGAGCGGCGTCGACGCGACCGGGATCAACGACGTGATGCTCCAGCGGGTCCCGCCGGAGAACCCGTTCGACCGGAAAGTCACGCAGCTCGAGGTGTTCGCCGACGGCGAGTACGTCGGCCAGTACGAGGGGACGGGCATCGCCGTGGCGACGCCGACGGGGTCGACGGGCATCGCGCTGTCGGCCGGCGGGCCGGTCCACCTGCCGGCGGACAACCACACGCTCCAGATCGTGCCGCTGCACACCCACAGCATGGGCGTCCGGCCGCTGGTGGTCGCCGCCGAGACGGAGCTCGAGGTCGTCACCCGCGGGCGGGCGAGTCTGCTGGTCGACGGCGGCCGCGCGTACAAGGTGCTGGGCGACGAGTCCGTCGTCCGGATCACCGGCGCCGAACAGTGCGCCCACGTCGTCCGGACGAGCTATGACGACCAGTTCATGACTGCGCTGACCGGGAAGCTCAACTGGGGGCTGCGCGACGAGGCCGACGGCCCCCGCGACCTGCTCGACAGCAGGACCGCCGGCGCGCACGAACCGAGCATCCGCGAGCGCGCCCGCGACGTCGCCATCGAGGCCGCCCGCAGCGTCGGCGACCCCCTGCGGGAACTGCACGGCCGCGTCGAGGACGTCACCTACAAGACCGACAAGGCCGACATCGTGACCGAGGGGTCGGCGCCGTACACCTGGGTGATCGACCCCATCGACGGGACGGGCAACTTCACGCACGGCAACCCCAACTACGCCGTCTCGATCGCACTGCTGGACGAGGACACGCCTGTGATGGGCGTCGTCTCCGTCCCCGAAACCGACGAGATCTTCCACGCCATCGAGGGCGGCGACGCCTACGCCGACGGCGTCCGCATCACGACGACCGACCGGGACGAACTCGCGGAGAGCATGCTGCTGACCGGCTACGACCCCGACGGGGAGTTTCTCGCCCACTACTACCACGAGACCCGCGGCGTCCGGTCGCTGGGCGAGACCCGCGGCGTCCGGTCGCTGGGCTCGGCGGCGCTGAACCTCTGCTATCTCGCCAGCGGCAGCGCCGACGCGCTCTGGGAGTACGACACCCACCCCTGGGACGTCGCCGCCGGCCTCGTCATCGCGCGGGCGGCCGGCGCCCGGATCACCGACGACGACGAGCCGTACGTCGTCGAGTTCGACGCCGATGAGCGCAAGCCGCTGCTGGGTTCGAACGGGCCGCTGCACCCGGCGCTGTACGCGCACCTCGAACGCAGCGGCCTCACCTGACCGACTGGCCCGTAGCCTGTCGACAGGTGGGACCGACTGGTCCGGACGACGTCGACACGCGGGACCGACTGGTAACTATCCGTCCACAGTCCCGGAAATACAGTCTTAATCCCGCCGGTGTAAGCCAGTCTTACCGGCGCATGTCCCTGAAACAACGAGTGTGGACGACCGTCGAATCGAACGTGGAGACCGAACGACTCGACCGGCTGGCGGGCTTCACCGGCGTCGGCTGGACAGCATCGGCGCTGGGCTATCTCGGTGCCGTACTCGGCTACGGCAACGCCCTCGTCTCGCGGCTGGTGACCGAACCGCAGGCGCTTCTGTACATCGGCGGCGTCTGCCTGCTCGCGACGCTCGGCCTCGACAGGCTGACGGATCACGACGACGGCGATGAGCAGTCGTCAGAGTGATTCCGGACATGCACGGGGGCGGCGTCGCGGCCGGCAGGCAGGTGCTGGGACCTGCTGACGTTTTACTCGTTCGACCCGGGCTGTACGGAAGGGATGTGTGCGCTACGCGACGCCGAGTTCTTCGAGTTCCACGGCGACCTGGTACTGCTCGGCGTGTCGGGCGACGGCATTGACTCGCACGAACGGTTCGCCACGAGGATCGGGCGGGACGGGCCGCCGCTCGTCGCACTGGACAGGAAGAGTCCGCCGGAGAACGTTACCGCGACCGCGACGAGATCAGGATCCGGCCGTCGCCGTAGATCGTGACGTCGTGCCCCCAGACGCTGATCGAGAGATGGCCGTGTGCCCGCGGGGACTCGTTTTTCACTGGCCGGAACAGGTGATCGATCGCCTGCAGATCCACCTGGTGGGAGAGCGTCTCCTCGGCGTTCGAGACGTCGGTGTTCGTCGCCTCGGAGACGGCGTGAACGAGCGTCGTCGAGAGCGTTGCCGGCCCGTCGAAGTCGTGCGTGACCCAGTAGGGCTCGGTTTGGGGGAGTGCCTGCTGTGCTTGGGTGCTGCGCCGGACGTTCGTCGCGTTCCAGGTCATCTATGATATCCCGCAGTAGCTACCTTGCGCATAAAAGCTTTGTTGAAATAGTAATATGAGATACATTTGAGTGTTCACAAGAATACTGAGTGATATCGGAAATTCCGCCGCGTAGTAGCCGTCAATACGTACCGAGTAATGGGTTTATAACGCCCTCCGTCGGCGTGATATGGAGAGTCAGAAAGACAGCCTTTCGTCGGTGAGAATATGTATATTCAAATAAATATACAACGAACGACATATCTAGCAGTAGTACCAGATGATTTCTTTTTATAACT
Organism: Halobacteriales archaeon SW_10_66_29; assembly: GCA_003022845.1. Lineage (GTDB taxonomy): Archaea > Halobacteriota > Halobacteria > Halobacteriales > Haloarculaceae > Halovenus. The sequence continues at coordinate 7,297 of PXSF01000159.1, forward strand.
ATTTACGTACCAGATAGTTCGGCGAGCAGCGAAGGCTCCGAGGACGGCACAGCGTAGCGGGAGTGCACAGCGGGAGTTCGCAGGCGTGGCTGGAGGCGCAACGAAAGCAGTGAATACTGCAGGTGTCAGTCGCGGGGGCTCACGGGAGACGAACGAACTGTGTCCGGTGTTTTTGCAGCTACGGCACGTAGTGCGTTTGATCCATGAGCGACGCCCACGGTACGAGCGACGCCTGGAACGGGCTGCGCGACGCACTCGAACAGTTCGGCGAGGGGACGACCCTGGAGACGCCCGTCTCGGAGCGGCAGTTCGAGATCGACGCGGTCGTCCCGGACAGGGTCGACGTCACTTACACGGACAGCGGCGAGGAGCTGTCGCTGTACAGAGACCAGTTCGAGATCCTCTTCGACCGCCTGGCCGAGGAAGAGATCGACCTCGCGACGCTCCAGCCGGGCGTCGAGCCGTACGCCGCCGTGGCGAGCCTCTCGCCCGAGCACAGCTCCGCGGGAGGGACGCTCTCGCGAGCGCCGACGGACGCGCGGGGCGGGATGAGTCCCCACCTCGTCTCGCCCGAGGAGGCGCTGTCAGCCGGCTGAGCGGCGGTCGCCGCCGGCTCCGGACCGGTTGGACCGCGAACGGCGGCTGCCTGACGAAAGCGGCGGCTGTCGGGCGACGGGAGGATTTTAGGCGTCGCCCCTGTAGTGTTGGTATGCACCAGCCAGCGGCGTACTCGGCGACAGATCGGCAGTGCTGTGCGTTCTGCGGGTACGGGATTCCGACCGAGCCAGTGCGAGCGCCCTCCGGCGCGGCCTGTTGCTCCGAGGCGTGCAGCGAAGCGATCGAGGCGGGCGAGACGCCGCCCGACCCCCCCGCCGTCACCTGGCGGACGACGGGAGTTGCGGCCCTCGATACGCTGCTCCCGCGGGGATTCCCGTCGAACTCGTTCGTGCTCCTGTCGGCCGTCGATGGCATCCGGCACCGGGAGCTGGGGACCGAACTCGTCTGGCGGACGCTCGCGCGCGGCGAGCCGGCCGTCGTCGTCGCGTTGGTCGACCCGGCCGTCGCGGTCGTCCAGCAGTTCCTGACGCTCGGCTGGAACGTGCTGCCGTTCCTGGAGTCCGGCGACCTCCACATCGTCGACTGCTTCACCAGCCGCCTCCGGGAGGAACACCAGACGCCACAGCACCAGGTCGAGTGGAACGCGTTCCTCGACCGGTTCCTCGAGGACGGCGCGACGGTCGTGCTCGAGCCGAGCGACCTCCGCGCGGTCGAGGACGCGCTCCACGACCGCCTGGAGGCGGCCGACATGGTCGGGCAGGGGATCGTCGTGATTGACTCGCTGAACGAGGTCGAGCGGCAGGGCCACGAGACCGGGACCGAGCAGTTCGTCAAGGAGGTGCGCGGCGACGTCTGCAGCCGGAAGTTCGTCCCCATCTTCGCCAGCGTCACGACAAGCGGCGGGGAGAGCTTCCTGGAGCGCAGTCAGTACCTGTTCGACGGCATCGTCGAGATGCGCCACACGGAGTCGCTGGTCGACGGCGTGCGCCTGAAACAGCTGGGCGTCAGAAAGATGGACGGCGCCCTGTACCACCCCGACTGGGTCGCCTACGAACAGTACGCGGGCGGCCTCCGGACGTTCGACCCGGCGGCCGACCTCGCGGCAGTGTACGGCCCGCTCTCGCCGCCGTCCGGCCACCGGATGGAGGCTGGCGGCGGGCGTGCACGCGGCGCTCCGCAATCACGCCAGCGCAGGTGAAATCCGTGTCGCCAGAGCGGCGACTTCGGGTGTGATAGAACGAGTATCGCGACGGCACCCGACGACCGCGTCGGTACCGGCCCAGGTGGCGTCGCGTGCTTACTGCGTCGGCGGCTGCGTGGCCGATTCCTGGGTCGTCTCACTGGCCGAGCGCTGGCTCACGCCTTCCATCCCCGTCGCGGCCTCCCCGGCCGGGCTGCTCCCTGTCCGGGGCTGCTGTGCGCCGGCCTGCTGGGACTGGGGCTGGTAGTTCTGGGACTGCTGGTGCTTTTGTGGCTGGTACTGCTGGCTCTGCTGTGGCTGCTGCTGGTACTGCTGGCTCTGCTGGGGTTGCTGGTACTCCTGCCCGAACTGCTGAGGTTGTTGGTACTCCTTCCCGAACTGCTGGGGTTGCTGGTGCTTTTGCCCGAATTGCTGGTACTGCTGTGGCTGCTGTGGCTGCTGGTACTTTTGCCCGAACTGCTGGGTCTGCTGGGGTTGCTGGTACTCCTGCCCGAACTGCTGTGGTTGCTGGTGCTTCTGCCCGGACTGCTGGGACTGCCCGTACCTCCGGGTCTGGGGCTGCTGGTACTGCGGGCCGGCGACCTGGCTGCCGCTCTGGAACCCCTGGCCGAACTCCGACAGCTGGGAGCGGGCCTGCTGCATGCCCTGCTGGCCCAGCTGCTGCTGGGCCCGGGTCGCCCCCTGGATCGTCTCCACGCCCTGCTCGGCCAGCTGTTCGGTCTCCCGGGTCGTCCGCTCCATCGTCTGGATGAAGCTGTCGAGCGTCTCCTTGGTCAGATCCAGGTTCCGTGACTGGGCCCAGGAGGTCATCTCCAGCCCGTTGAGTGTGAGCTTCGCCGCCGTCTTCTGGAGGTCCATCAGCTGGGTCATCGGGTACGTCAGAAGCTCCGTCATCCCGGACTGCTGGGACTGGTTGGTGGACTGTCCGCGACTGCTGTAGGACTGCTGTTGCTTGCTCATAGTAGGATTGCGTCGTGCTATTGTTGGTGGAACGATTCCCGACCGCGTCCGAGACCGTCGGCACCTGTACGCCGGCTGGGACGGGCATAAATCGCCGCTACCGTTCAGGCTCGTAGTAACCGCTTTCCCCTGATTCGGGGAGGAAACCCGATGTTTCCGGCTGTCGGACCGCCGGAGGGCGCTCCCTACTTCCGGGGCGGCCGCGGTAAGGTTGGCTGACCGGCGAACGGTCAGAGGTAGGAGCCGTCCCAGCGGGTCGCAGTCCGGGTGTTTCCGCACTGCTGACACTGGATCCGGCCGGCGCTGTCCATCGCCGTCTCCGCGGCGTCGCAGTTGCTGCAGAACCAGCCGTACTCCTCGGCCAGGTCGTCGTCCGTGAACGCCGGGTACATCGGCGCCTCCACGCCGGTCTCGCCCGCGGTGTAGTCGACGTACAGCTCCTGGCCGTCCGGGCCCGTGACGGTGCCGACGACCTCCTCGTCCGTGTCCTTGTCGGTCTCGGTCTCGAAGACCAGCTCCTCGAACGTCTCGCCGCCGATCTCGACCGTCTCGGTGTCGGCCCGTTCGAACCCGTGTTCCGCGAAAAAGGAGGCACCGTCCTCGTTGACCGCGAGTGCGCGCCCGCGGACCAGCGACGCGCCCCGGGACTCCATCCTGTCGACGAGGTCGCCGAGCAGCTGGACGCCGACCCGCTCGCCCCGCGCGTCCGGACGGACGTGGAGCCACTGGACGTCGCCGATGACCGGGTCCGTCCCGATGATCTCGCCCTGTGCGTACCCGACGGCCTCGTCGGTTGCCGCGACGACCAGCAGCGCGTTCTCGTCGTCGACCAGCTGCTCGACGGTCTCCTCGTTGTACCACTGCGCGACGAGGTCCTCGACCAGCGCCTCGTCGAACGTGCCGCCGTAGGAGGCGGTCAGCGACTCCCGTGCGATCCGCTGGATGGCACTGCTCTCGCCGGGCTGAAACTCGCGGAGTTCCATACCCGACCTTCGCTGGGCAGACAGTAAACCCCTTTGACGGACCAGGCTTATGCCGCTGGTTGCCGTAGGGCTAGTGATGTCTGACACGCCCGCAGAGGAGAGCAACAGCACCGACGGTGCCCGCATGCAGCTCGGCCCGGACACCATCCACGAGAGGGAGGAGGCGATCTACCTCGACTGCCCGCAGTGCGGCTCGAACGTAGCCGTCGAACAGATCATCACCGAGGGACGGTGTACGGGACAGCTCGACGGCGATATCGCCGAGACGGAGGACGACACCCGGCTGGAAGGCGGCTGCGGCGCCGAACTCGCGCTCGAACTCGTCTGGGAAGGGTAACCGCACCCACCACTGGGGCAGCTACGACCCCTTCGGAGCGTCGGATTCATCGCGTGGCTCCCCGGAGCGGGAGCCGACGACCGGCGCGCCGTCCTCGGGAGTAACTTTCTCGGCCACCCCCTTGGTGTGCCCTTTCAGCCGGTGGACGAGGCCGTACAGCGCCCGGAGGTACTGGTCCGGGAACCGCCTGACGATGCGGTAGTCCGTCCGCCCCTCGCGGATCGCGTCGGCGATGCCCGCCGGCGTCAGCGACTCGACGTCCATCCGGGTGAACGCCCGCCCGACCTCGATCGGGTAGTGGGCGTCGCTCCCGCCGACGATCGGCAGGTCCCGCTCCGCGGCGAGGTCCTCGACCAGCGACGTCGGCTTCGGGTGTTTCCCGTTGATCTCGACGGCGTCGACGGCCGCGTCGGTCTCCCTGACGCGGCTGTTCCGGAACGGGTGGGGTAGCACGACGACGCAGCCGCGGTCGTGGGCCAGGTCGATCACCTCCGCCGGCGTCATCATGTTCGGCTTCGTCTGTGCCGGCGGGTCCGGGCCGACCACGAGCAGGTGGCCGGCCGTCGAGGACACCTCGATGCCGGGAACGATCGTCAGGTCGCCGGTGTCGACGTCGAACTCGGTGCAGTAGTCGTGGTTCGTCACCGCCATCGCGTCGAGGCCGCGCGCCTGCGCCACCGCGACGTGTAGCCGGAATCCGACCTCGTCGTACGGCGTCGGGCGGCCCGGAAACCCGTGGAAGAACCGCGAGTGGGTGTGGAGGTCGACGTCGACCATCATGGCGGGATCACGGCCGGCTGTCGACCCGTCGCTGGCGGCCGGCACCGCTCTGGTCCGTCGTCCGTCGCCACAGTGTGATCGGAAACCGCTGGGAGAGCTGTCATTGGCTGAGGTCGGCGTGACACCGCCTACGGCGGCGAGACACAATAATGGTCGGCCGGGCCCACAGCTCAGCCCTCGGACCGCGAATTCGGCAGCCGTACTGCGGATCGTCGTAACGCCTATTCGTTTCGCCGCCCAACCGTGTGTATGTCCTCGAGACAGCTGCGGGCGATCGGTGAGTCACTCGACCGGGAGGCGCTCTCCCCGTCCGACCGCGCGATGCTGAAACGGATCCGGTTCGTGAGCCACGCGCTCGACGACGCCTTTCAGGTCCCCGGTACGAACATCCGCTTCGGGCTCGACCCTGTTCTCGGGGTGCTCCCCGGCGTCGGCGACTCGGTGGCGTCGCTCGTCTCGCTGTACATCGTCGCCGAGGGGTACAGGGCGGGCCTGCCCCGGAGCACGCTCCTGAAGATGCTCGCGCTCGTCGGCGTCGACACGGTGGTCGGCTCCATCCCGGTGCTTGGCACCGTCTTCGACGCGGTCTGGAAGGCCAACAAGTGGAACGCGAACACGCTCATCTCCCACCTCGAACAGCGGACCGCCGACGAGGGCTGAGCTGAGCACCGCGTATCCTCCAGTGAGCCGTCGCTCCCGGGTCGTCGCGCGTCGAGAACTGCGGGTGAGTCGGGGCTCGGAAACGGCCCCGTTCGGTGCCGTCAGATGCCGGGCACGCCGGCCGCCTCGAAGGAGGTGAGGCCGACGGCAGCGAGCGCGTAGATGACGACCAGGGCGGCGATCCAGGCGACGATGGAGATCGCTGCGGCGTTCACCCAGCCGCCAGGGTACCGCCAGTTGATGACGCCAA
>PXSF01000160.1 GCA_003022845.1 Halobacteriales archaeon SW_10_66_29
CTCGGCAGACGACCGAAGGGAGTCTGCCGGTGCCCCCGAGTCGAGCAGCCGGGGGCTTCCTGCATCTCCGAGTTCTTCAATTTCTTCCCCGAGGTACTAGGGGACGCCGGTGCCGCGGGGGCATCCACACGCGCTGTCGCAGGCTGGTTCTCCGACCTCACTGCACAGCACTGCCCGGCGTCGTCTCGGGCGAGTCCGCGCCGCCGGCCCCCGCACCCGTCGCCGCGTCGACGACGTGGAGGGCGTCAGTATCGAGGCCGAGCGCGACGGCGTCGCCGACGGCGCGGTCGCGGCCGTCGAGTGCGACGGTGACGAGCTGTCCGTCGGGGAGTTCGACGCGGGCGCGGACCTCGCCGCCGAGGTAGAATCGGTCGCGGACGACGCCCTCGACGTCGTCGCCGCCGACGACGAAGTCGTCCGGCCTGACGATCGCCTTGCCGTCCCCGGTATCGGGCAGCGAGCAGGGGCCAGCAGTGAACCCCAGGTCGAGGGTGCCGCCGGCCACCGTCGCCGGCAGCACGTTCGAGGTGCCGACAAAGTCCGCGACGAACTGGTTCGCCGGCCGCTCGTACAGCGCCGCGGGGTCGCCGACCTGCTCGACGGTGCCGTCGTTGAGCACGGCGATGCGGTCACACATCACCATCGCCTCCTGCTGGTCGTGGGTCACGTACAGCGCCGTCACGCCCAGCTCCTCCAGCAGCGAGCCGAGTTCGGTCCGCAGCCGCTCTTTGAGGTTCGCGTCCAGCCCCGTCATCGGCTCGTCGAGCAGCAGGATGTCGGGTTCGACCGCGAGCGCGCGGGCGAGGCCGACCCGCTGCTGCTGGCCGCCGGAGAGGGTGGTGGGCGACCGGTCGGCCAGTTCGGCGATGTCCAGCAGCTCCAGCAGCTCCTCGGCGCGCTCGCGGCGCTCCGTGCGGCCGACGCCCTGCATCTTCAGCCCGAACGCGACGTTCGCCGCGACGCTCATGTTGTCGAACAGCGCGTACGACTGGAACACGAGGCCGACGTTGCGCCGCTCGGGCGGGACGTGGGTGACGTCCTCGCCGTCGAACAGCACCCGGCCAGCGTCCGGCGTCTCGAAGCCGGCGATGGTCCGCAACGTCGTCGTCTTGCCGCAGCCGGAGGGCCCGACGACGCCGAGAATCTCGCCGTCGCGGACCGTCAGGTCGACGTCGTCGACTGCCGCCTCGTCGCCGAACGTCCTGGTGATCCCGTCGAGGCGGACCTCAGCCACGGCGGATCACCCCGCAGGGGCAGCAGTTCGATCGATCCATCGCTCGTCGTGTGTCGTGTCTCTCGATCATGATCAGTCTCTGTCGGTGGTGAACCCGGCGTTGCCGAGCAGCTGCAGTGTAAGGATCGCCGCGACGACGATGCAGAAGTACACGGAGATGGCGGCGGCCTGCTGGAGGAACGGCGCGTTGGTGATGTTGCGGAACAGGAACATCGCGAACGGCTCGGGGCCGCGGCTGTACACCATGTAGGTGAAGTTGAACTCCGCGGCCGCGAGCGTCCAGCAGATGATCGACCCGGCGACGATCCCGCGTTTGGCGTTCGGGACGATCACCGTCAGGAAGGCGCGGGGCCAGGACGCACCGAGCGAGCGCGCGCTCTCCTCGAGCTGCCGGAGGTCCATCGACTGGAAGGAGCTCTGGACGGTCAGCACCATGAACGGCGACTTCAGCAGCGCATAGCCCGTGACGAGGCCGAACCAGGTGCCGGCGTTGTGCGGGTACGCGCGGACGAACGCCAGCCCCAGAATGACCCCCGGGACCAGCGGCAGGATCGCGACGGCGTTCAGCCAGTCCCGCGCGAAAAAGTCGTAGCGGGTCAGCGCGTAGGCGATGGGGACGCCGATCAGCAGGTTCACGAGCATCCCGCCGGTCGCCAGCCGCATGCTAAAGAGGAGCGTCCCGGGGACGCTCTCCTGGACGCCGTAGTCGGCGAACCCCAGCACTTTCGCCCAGTTGTCCAGCGTGACGAACCCCTCCGGCAGGACGCCCGTCGCGCCCGCCGCGAACGACGAGACGAGCGTCAGCAGGATCGGCACGACCAGGAAGGCGAGCACGACCGCAAGCAGCAGCGTCACGGCGCCGCGGCCGAACCGGCTGCTGAGTGCGACCCCGGTTCCGGTCCGGGTCGCCGTCCCGCCGTCCGTGCGGGCAGCGGACCCTGTCCCGGCACTCTCGCGGTCGTGGTTGTCTTCACGGCTCATATTTCGACCACCTCGGTTTCGACGTACCGCAGCGCGACGAACGTGAACCCGAGGATGAACAGGAAGTAGACGACGCCGATGGCGCCGGCGACCTGGCTGTTGAAGCCGACGTTGAGCTCCGTGTCGATCTGCAGCGTCGCGACGTCGAGGCTCTGCAGGATGAGGACGGTCCCGAAGATGGCGAGCGCCGTCCGGAACGTGAGGATCAGCGCGGCGACGACGCCGGGCCGGATCTCCGGCAGCGTCACGTGGTAGAACGTCTGTGCCGGCGACGCGCCGAGCGCGCGGGCGGCCTCCTCGGCGTCGGTGTTCAGCTCCGCGTACGTCCCCCGCAGCACCATCGTCGCCCGCGGGATCAGCGAGTAGACGTACCCCAGAAAGAGGCCGAGGACCGTGTAGGCGCTTGCGAGGTCGATGTTGCTCGGTCCGGTCACCGCCGCGAGCGCGTTGGTCAGCAGGCCCTGCCGGCCGAGCAACACGATGATCAGGAAGGCGACGACGAGCCCCGGCAGCGCGATGGGAAAGGAGATGATCGCCACCAGGACGCGCTCGAACGGCAGGTCGTACTTCTCCAGGGCGTGGGTGACGGCGACGCCGACGGCGACGCTGACGACCGCGGCCAGCGCCGCGAACCACAGCGTGTTGAACGCGACCGTCCGGTAGGTCGGATCCGCGAGGAGCAGCTCCCAGGCGTCGGTCGACCAGCCCTCGTTTCGCAGGTTGTTCGCCGACAGGCTCATCCGGACCATGTACGCCAGCGGGACGAACGCCGCGAAGATCGCCAGCACGAAAAACGGGATCGTGAGGCCGAGGATCCGCCGGCGCTCGCGCTCGCGCTCGGTGCGCGGCGCGATACACGTTCGCGCGCCCGCGGCGGCCCGGTCGAGCAGCCGGCAGACGACCCCCGGCAGCGCCCCGTAGACGGCGGTACCCGCCCCGGCGAGCCCGCGGCGGAGCGGCGCCGGGAGCCGCCGATACCCGCCGGCGAGCACTCCGATCGTTATGCGGAGGCCGTTCCGGGTGGCCGCGACCGCGAGGCCGGCGGCGGTCAGCAGCAGGCCGGCGACCGTCTCTCGGAGGCGGAGCCACGCCCTCGCGGTCCGCGCCCGGGCGGCGAACAGGGCGGTCCCGACGCGCTGTGGGAGGTGCATGGGACTGGCGCGCTACTGCGCGCCGGGCAGCGGCGTGCGGTCCTGGATCTCCGCGATGACGTTCTCCTGGTTGGCGACCAGCTGTTCGGTGTCGATGGCGAACTGGGCGGCGTCGTACGCCGACTGGTCGGGGAACTGGTCGGGCGCGTCGAGTTCGCTCGCGCGGATCGGCCGGACGAACGCGTCGAAGAACAGCGCCTGGGTGTCCAGTTCCAGCACGAAGTCCATGAACAGCTTCGCCGCCTCCGGGTTGGGGGCGTTGGCGAGCGGCGCGTATCCGTAGGGGACGTTCATCGCGCCGTCCTCGCCGTTCGGGCCGGTGACGATCGCGACGTCGATCTGCTCCTCGTCGAGTTCGTCGACGTTGTACTTCATGTTCAGCCCGGAGTAGTCGTACTCGACGACGGTCGAGATCTCGCCGCCGGTGACGTCGCCCTCGATGTTGCGCCGGAAGTCCGCGCCGTGCTCGGCGATCGCCTCGTGGTACTCGATCAGCGGGTCGACGTTGTCCATGCCGCCGCCGTACGCCCGGTTGACCGAGAGTGCGGAGGCCAGCCCGTTGGCGGTGTGGGGCGGCGTGAACGCCAGGTCCTGGGCGATGTCGGGGTGTTTCAGATCCTCCCAGGTTTCGGGTGCGTCCAGGCCGCGCTCGTCGTAGACGTCACGGCGGTAGGTGACGGCGGTCGTCATCCGCCGGGTGGCCGTACAGTGGCCGTTGTCGGTTTTGAGTTCGTCGGGCACCTTGTCCCACCCCTTCGGCTTGTAGTCAGTCGTGAGCCCGTCGTTCATCGCCTGGATGGCGAAGGAGTAGCCGCCGTTGAAGATCGACGCCTGTGGGTTCTGGGCGTTCGCCCGGGCGTCCCGGAGCTTCTCGCCGGAGGAGCCCTGGTTGTCATCCAGCGCGATGCCGTACTCCGCCTCGAACGCCTCCATCACCGACCCCCAGTTCGACCAGCCCGTCTGAACCGCGTACGCGACGAGTTGGTCGTCCGGGAAGTCCTCCCGGCTGATCGTCGTCCGGTACTCGCCGTGGCCGACCTCGAACGTCTCGCTGTCGTCGCCGGTCGTCGCCCCCTCGTCGCCGTCGTCGCCGCCGTTTTCGCTACTGCCGCCGTTGTCGCCGGCACCGCCGTTGTCGCCGCCGTCACCGTTTTCGCTGGCGTCGCCGTTCTGGCTGGCACTGTCCCCGTTGCCACCACTGTCCCCGTTGCCGTCGTCGCCCCCGCCGATGCAGCCGGCCAGTGCGACGGTGGTCGCCGCGCTGCCGGTGATCAGAAAGCGTCGCCGGGAGAACGCGTCGGTCGGATCGTCTGAAACCATCGATTGGAGGGGGACCGTCAGCCCAATAGTAGATTTATAATTGGTGTACGGGCCCGCTATGACCGATCCGTACGGCTTTCGATAGGTGCGAACGGTACTGTCCCGTACGTCCGGGTACGTACGCGCGACAGTCCGCTGACGGTGTGGCTGTGCGCGAGCCGGTCGGCTCCCGATACGACACCAGCCGGGATCAGCCGGCGAGTCGAAGGCGTCAGAGTAAAGCGCCGCCACTCGTAACGGACGGCAACTGGATGAGCCAGCGCGTTCAGGACCTGCGGTCGACGGTCGGGGAATCGGACGTCGTCGAACGGGTGCTCGTGCCGGCGGTCGCGGCCGTCGCGGCGATGGCGATCGGGTTCGCGGTCGTCGGGGTCGCGATCCTGCTCCGGGAGGAGTTCATCCGCGGGAGCACGCTGATGAGCTACCTCGCGCTCGCGCTCATGTTTCTGGTGCCGCCGTTCGCCGCCGGGCTGTACCTGGGCCGCCGGCAGGGGTTCGGGCTCGGCCCGGCCGTCGCGGCGGGCGTCGCCCCCATCGTCGTGCTGATCCTGGCGCTGGGCGCGTTCGGCGGGCCGATGGCGACGCCGTTCCGGGCGCCGCTGTACACCCTCGCGGCGATGGGCGGCTGGACGGCGCTCTGTGCCGGTGGGATGCTCGCCTGGACGAGGCTGCTCGGCCCCCGGATCGACGGGCCCGGTGCTACGCCGGAGCCAGACGCCTGACCTTCCCGGTCCCCTCGCCGCCCTGGGAGGTGAGCAGGTACACCTCGCCGTCGGGGTCGCGGGCGAAGGAGATCAGCAGCTCGTTGACCCGCCCGCTGTCGGTGTCGTCGACGGCCAGCTCCTGCAGCGGCCAGGGACGGCTCCCGTCGCCCGGGCGCCCGGCGGCGAACAGCGGCGCCGGCGGAATGAAGTCACCGAACACGTACTGCCCCTGCAGTTCGGGGATCCGGTCGCCGCGGTAGACGAACCCGCCGGTGACGGCCCGGGAGCCGGGCCGCAGGTACTCGACGATCGGGGTCCGGAAGTCCCGCGAGCCGCCGTCCGGCGTCGGGCACACCTTGTACGGCGAGATCCGGTTGACCTGCGTCTGCCACGTCCTGGGGTTGAACACGTTCAGCGGGTTGTCCGCCAGCGACTGCCCCAGCGGCGCCGGCGGCGAGCACGACGAGCCCTCGAGAACCGGCCAGCCGCAGTTGTCGCCGGCTTCGACGAGGTAGACGCTCTCGCGGGTGTGTTCGCCGACGTCGCCGACGTACAGGTCCTCGCCGTCGAAGGAGATCCGGAACGGGTTGCGCAGCCCCCAGGCGTAGTACTCCTCGCGGCCGGGTTCGCCCACCAGCGGGTTGTCCGAGGGGATGCCGTACTCCCGATCCCCGCTGGGGTCGTCGGGGTCGATGCGGAGGATCCCTCCGAGCAGGTTGTCCTCGGTGTTCTGTGCCGCCGTCCCCTGCTCGTACCACCAGAACGTGTCCTCGCCCGTCGCCTTCTCGTCGAGGTCGCTGCGCTGGCCGTCGCCCAGCGACGCGTAGAGATAGCCATCCGGACCGAACGCAAGGTCGCCGGCGTTGTGCTGGGCACCGGGTTCGGGGATCTCCAGCACGATCCGTTCGGAGTCGGGCACGACGCCCGTCAGGTCTGCTGTCACCTCGAACTCCGAGAGCACCGCCGTGTGCGAGCGGCGCTCGTCCATCCACTCGCGGCGCGGCGCGCTGTAGCGGACGTAGAATCTGCGGTTGTCGGCGAACTCGGGATGGAGGGCCATCCCGAGTAGTCCTTTTTCCCCGTCGGGGTCCAGATCGATCCGATCGCGCAGGTCTAGGAACGGCCGCTCGACCAGGCCCTCGCCCGTGTGTCGCATCACCACCCCGAACCGGTCGGCGACGAGGTGGTCGCCGTTCGGCAGGAACGCCAGCCCGGTCGGGAAGGTCACCCCGTCGACGACCGGTTCCAGCGTGATCGTCGGGCCCTGTCCCCGTTCACTCTCCGATGCCGCCTCGATGGTACAGCCGGCCAGGGCAGTCGAGCCGGCTGCGCCAGCGAGCGCGAGAAATCGCCGACGACGCATAGTTGCCCCTTCGCCAGCCACGCCTTATGGCTGTCGGAACAGTTCCTGCGCGATACTGGCCAGTTGGTTGTTTCCACTCCCACGCGCCGCGGTCGTAACGAGTGCTTTCCACCCGCAATCCCGTTCTCGGGGCCGCTACAGCCGATCCAGCGATCCAGGAACCCACGAGCAATCCCGCGTTTCGCTCCCGTAAAGCCTATACTACCGACTCCGCTGTGGAGTGACAACGACGCTGCTGCTACGGCGAGCCGACCCGCAGCCGGGGCCGGCCCACGAAAGCAGGGATTACCACGATGGATAGGGACGCAGCCGACCCGCGACTCACGGGCGAGTACGTGCGTCGACTCGGGAGTGACGACAGCAGCGACGGAGTAGCTGACGACGCAACCGACGCGGGTGACGTGACGCTCGTCGGCGTCGTCCACAACCACCCGGCGAGCAAGCACCGGATCCGGGCCGTGCTCGACGAGGTCGACCCGACCGTACTCGCGCTGGAGCTGCCGCCGGTCGCCGTCCCACTGTACGACTTCGACGCCGACGACTGGCGGACGCCGCCGCGCTTGGGCGGCGAGATGAGCACTGCGATCCAGGCGGCCGCGACCGACCACGTGGTCGGCATCGACGGCCCCGATCCGGGCTTCGTCGTCCGCCTGGTCCGGAACCTCCTCGGCGAGGACGCGTCGCTGTCGACCGCACGCTCGGTTCTCAGCAGCCTCGCGGGCGTCACGAAACGCGCCGTCGGCTGTCGCCTCGCCGCTGCTGTCGCGAGGACTACCGGAGTCCGCTTCGACGTCAGCGACCCGGCAGCGCACGACTGTTCGTGGGCGGACCCGCCGGCGGCGCAGGCGCGCGACGAGCGCGCCCAGGTGGAGCGCGCCCGGACCATCGCCGAGACGTTCGAACAGCCCGCGACCGCCCGCGTCCGCGACAGGACCCGCGATCAGCACATGGCGAGCCGCCTCTCGGACCTCCGGCAGGAGGGAAACGTGGTCGCAGTCGTCGGCATCGCGCACCTCGATCCAGTGTGTGAGCGTCTGTAGTGGTTTTCGTGGACATGTTGTCGCGACAATGCTTCCGGCGCCAGCCGGGAGGTCAGTGTGACCGGAGCCGGAAAGCATATATCGGGGTGTGCCATCACACCACACAGTATGGGTGACTGGAGGGAGCGGTCGGCCGACGAAACGCGCGTGAAAGCAACGCGGTCGCCGGAGGAGGAGGGCGCCCTCGACGCGACAGGGGCCTACGAGGACGAGGAGGGCATCGTCCTCTACGACACGGAGAACCCGCTCGCGTGGATCCAGGCGAGCGACGGGACGGAACTCGACGAGATGCGGTGAAGACGGGGGCACCGATCCGGCAGCAAAGCGACGCGGCAGCGGGACAGCCCAGCTTCGCCCGTCGCGGCCGCGAGAGATCCGAACCGATTTTGCGCTGACGCCCCTACGGGGCTGTGTGACCGATCCGTCCGCCAGCGACCCCCCGGATCCGACCCCCCAGGACGTCTCCCCGGAGACGCCCGACCAGGAGGTCCCATCCCCGGAGGTGCCGTCCCCGGAGGTGTCGACGCCGGCCGACAACTACAACCAGGTCGATCCGGAGCTGCGCGCTCGCTTCTGGAAGATCGTCGGCCTGCTGAAGATCGCGATCATCGTCTGTACGATCGGCAGCCTCGTCGCGCTGTTCTGGGGTGACTACTCGCTGGCCGCCCGCCTGCTCGTTCCCGGTGCCGCCGCGCTCGGCTACACCTGCTACCGTATCTACCGGCTCAAAACCAGGGTCGACGCCGGCGAGTTCGACCACGACCTCGACGAAGAGCGCGAGGCGGCGGACGACGCTGACGAGAATCCCGAAACAACCGCCGATCCGGTGGCCGACAACAGGGACCCGGAGGCCGAGACGTCGTGATGGCACGCCGGACCGTCGAGGACGAGGACGGCGACCGCTTCCTGTTGCTCAAGGAGTCTGCGGAGTCGAGCCTGGTGCGCGACCCCGCCACGGGGGAAACGCAGTACCTGCCGACGGCGTCGCTCGAACCGGTCGACGAATCGCCGCTGCGGACCGCCGCGCGCCAGCTCCCGCCCGACGTGCGGACACTGCTGGTCGCCGTCCCCGACGAGCGCGCGCTGGGGCTGTTGCTCGAACTCGACGCCGACGGGCCGCTCGCGGTCCGGACGCTGCTGTCGGCGTACGACCTCTGCGAGAGCGACCTCCACGGGCTGCTCGCGGAGCTCCGGGCGGCGGGGCTGCTCGCCGAGACGACCGTCGCCGGCGAGCGCGGCTACGGGACGACGCCGGCCGCCAGCGACGCGCTCGCAGTGCTCCGCAACCGCTGAGCGTCAGTGGGTGAGTAGGTCGGCTCGGGCCGGCCTTGTCTCGCGGCGAGGTCGCTCGACTTGACGAGGTCTTCGACCTCGCTCACATTGCGCCGCCCATGCCACCCATACCGCCCATGCCGCCCATGCCGCCGCCCATACCGCCGGGGCCGCCGGGACCGCCGGGGCCGCCTTCGTCCTCGTCGTCGTCGCTGCCGCCGCCCTTGAGGTCGCCAGCAGCGATCACGTCGTCGATGCGCAGCAGCATGACGGCCGCCTCGGTGGCGGACTCGATGGCCTGGGTCTTGACGCCCAGCGGTTCGACCGCTTCCTCGCTCATGTCGGCGACTTCGCCCGTGTAGGCGTTGAGGCCGTAGGTCGTGTTGCAGGCCTCGATGGCGAGCTGCTCGCGGCCGCCGACGCTGTCGGCGAAATCGCGCAGCTGCAGGGAGAGCTCGGTCTCCGGCGAGCCGCCGCCGGCGACGACCTTGCCCTCGTCGAGCGTCGCGGCGACGACGCCCAGCGCGTCATCGATGGCGCGCTCGACCTCGTCGACGACGTGCTCGGTGCCGCCGCGGAGGATCAGCGTGACCGCCTTGGCGTCCTCGACGTCCTCGACGAAGATCTTCTCGTCGCCGGCGAGTTCCTTCTCGGTGACGGAGCCGGCGAAGCCGAGGTCGTCGGCCGTCAGGTCGACGACGTTCGAGACGACGCGGCCGCCCGTCGAGCGCGCGAGCGCGCCGATGTCGGACTTCTTGGCGCGGCGGACCGCCAGGACGCCCTCCTGGGCGAGGTAGTGCTGGGCCATGTCGTCGATGCCCTTCTGGCAGAAGACGACGTCAGCACCGGAGTCGGCGATCGCGTCGACCATCTCGCGGATCTGCTCTTCCTCCTGGTCGAGGAACTCCTGGAGCTGGTCCGGATCGGAGACGTTGACTTCGGTGTCGATCTCGGTCTCGGGGACCTCGATCGCGGTGTCGAGCAGCGCGATGTCGGCGTCTTCCTGGAACTTGGGCATGTTCTCGTGGACGCGCGATTTGTCCACGATGACGCCCTCGACGAGGTCGGACTCGTCGATGGAGCCGCCGACGACCGTCTCGACCTGGACGTTGTCGGTGTCGACGCCGTCCTCGTCGGCGACCGCCTGGATGGCCCGGACGACCAGCTCCGCGAGCCAGTCTTTCGAGCCCTCGGCGCCCTTGCCGGTCATCGCCGTCGAGGCGACGCTCTCGAGGGTTTCGCCGTCCTCGGCGTCGACCTCGATCGAGATGTCCTCGACGATCTGCTTGGCTTCCTCGGCGGCCTGGCGGTACCCCTGGGCCAGGATCGAGGCGTGGATGTCCTGGTCCAGCAGGTCCTCGGCCTTCGAGAGGAGTTCGCCGGCGATCACGACCGCGGTGGTCGTGCCGTCGCCCACCTCGTCCTCCTGGGTCTGGGCGACCTCGACGACCATGTTGGCCGCCGGGTGCTCGATGTCCATCTCGTCGAGGATAGTGACGCCGTCGTTCGTGACGACGACGCTGCCCGTCGAGTCGACGAGCATCTTGTCCATCCCTTTCGGACCGAGTGTGGTCCGTACGGACTCGGCCACGGCCGTGCCGGCCGTGATGTTCATCGACTGCGCGTCTTTCCCGGATGTCCGCTGACTTTCCTCCGAAAGGACGATGAGGGGCTGGTTACCCATCTGCTGAGCCATAGTCAGACGTAGATTGATTGTGATTCTATATAAAACTACTGGTTACGGGCAGTCCAACCGGCCAGCGCACCCCGATACGGTGTCTGTTACACACTCACATGCATTTTCTTTATAAGCGGCTTGTGGGGGGTTTCCCGGGCTCTCGGGCGGCGGAGCCGATCAGGCGGAACGGTCGTCCAGGCCGTTTCGGCCACAACTTTACTACGCCTGGGGTGTTATCCTTCCTGCGTAGCAGACCAGGGAAAGAATGGGCTGGACGTTGACGCCGCTGTCAGTCGTCGTATTTGTCAGCGGAGCAGTCTCGCTGGCGGTTGCAGTCGCCGCCCTCCGGGAGCGACCGGATCCGATGGCCTGGCCGCTGGCCGTGTTGATGATCGCGACAGCCGGCTGGTCGATCCCACACGCGATCAGTTTCGGGTTCACTGACGTCGACCAGGTGTCCGTTTTCACCCGTATTCTGTCGGTCTTCGCACCGATCGTTCCGGTCGCATACCTCGTGCTGGCGATGAAGTACGCCGGATACGGCCGGTACCTGCGTCGGTGGGTGTACCCGCTGCTCGTGGCGGTCCCGTTCGGGACCGCGGTCACAGTGTGGACCAACGACGCTCACCACCTGTACTGGCGGTCGGCGACGGTCGAGCAGGTCGGCAACGTGTCGGTGTACGTCTCCGAGGCCGGTCCGTGGTACTGGATCAGTCTCGCGTACAGCTACTCCCTGCTCGCAATATCGTTCGTCATCTTCGGGGCAGTGGCGATCAACTCGGACCGGATCTACCGGAAACAGTCGGTGCTGATGTTCGTGGCCGGCTTCATTCCGACCCTCGCGAACATCCCGGTCGCGCTCGAGTTGGACATCGCGCCGCCGGTCGATCCCACCTCCTCGACGCTTGCACTCACGGGGGTGTTGTTCGCGCTGGCGCTGTTCCGCTACGACCTGCTGGACCTCTCGCCGGCCGCCTACCGGAACGTCCCCGGCGCGTTCGGCGACGGCATGCTCGTGTTCGACGGCGAGAAACGGCTCGTCGAGGCCAACGACCACGCTAGACGCATCCTCGACGCCGACCTCGACATCGGTATGACGGCCGACGGGGTGTTCGACGCGCCAGTCGAGGAGCTCGACGGCACTGTCGTAACGACGATGGAAGATGCCCGGCGGTTCTACAACGTCCGGTACTCGCCACTCGAGGACCATCGCGAGAAGGTCATCGGCCACGCTGTCGTCATGCGCGAGGTGACCGAACTCAAAGATCACGAGCAGCGCCTGAGCGTCACCAACCGCATCCTCCGGCACAACCTCCGCAACGAACTCACGATCATCCTCGGCGAGGCCGACCAGCTCGCCACGGCCGACATCGACCGGACCACGTCCGTCGAGCGGATCCTCGAGGCCGGCGAACGCCTCCAGGACGTCAGCGAGAAGGCCCGGCACATCCAGGCGTCGATGCGCTTTGACGACGCCGCGCTCGTCTCCTGTGACCTGGTGTCGGTCGTCGAGTCGATCGTCGAAACGTACCGCGGGGAGTTCCCCGAGGCCGAGGTCAGCCTGGACGCACCCGAGCGCGCGTTCGTCCTGGCGAGTGACGACAATGCCCTCGAGACGGCCGTCAGGAACGTTGTCGAGAACGCCCTACAGCACAACGACAGCGACAGCCCGCGCGTATCGGTCACTGTCGAGGTCGAAGACGGCGCGGTCCGGCTGTCGGTCGCCGACAACGGGCCGGGAATCCCGCCAGCGGAACAGGAAATCCTGACGGACAGTCACGAGACGCAGCTCGAACACGGGAGCAGCCTTGGGCTCTGGCTGGTGTACTGGCTCGTCTCGGCGATGGGCGGGAAGGTTTCCTTCGCGGACCGCGAGCCCCGCGGCACCGTCGTCACGCTCACCTTCCGCGGGTCCGAGGAGCCGCCGTCGGAGTCCGCGGCCGACCCGGCCCGCCGGTTGGCCCCCAAGTCGGTCGAAACCGACTGATAATCGAGTGATGAAAGACACCGAAAGTATCAGGAGCAAACTGGAACGGTTCGAGCGGACCAAAGAGCGGTTGCTCGAATCGTTGGAAGCGGATAAGGTCCCGGACGAGAACCTCGCAGAGACGTATCTAAGGATCGGAAACAAGTATCATGCGATCGGACTCTACAGGATGGCGCTCGAGGACTGTACCGACGCCCGGTCGGACTTCGAGCAATCCGCCGAGTGGTACCACAAGGGTGTACGCGAAACACGCCGACGTCGGGACGACCCATCAGACGATTTCGTGGGTGGAGTCCGATTACTCAAGTATCTCTATTCGGCGGTGCTCACGGGTGATACGGCGGTTATCGAGCAAGCAACTGAGGCTGCCGTCGAGACCCATAAGTCCCACTATGAACGGTCCTCGACGATCTATCGCTACCACCTGCTGCAGGGCCTAGCGGCGATCCTGCAGGATACCGGAACGCAACGGCTTCAACTCGAGGAACTCCAGACCACGCTGAAGGGTGTCTCTGAGGAGCATCAGCACTACTTTGGGGCGCTCGGGCAGGCACTGACGGGGATCGTCGACCACGATGGAGAGACGTTCTCGGATGGCGTCGATCAGTTCCTCGAGTGGCACGAGGACAACGTCGACTTCGAGACCAAGACCAGC
>PXSF01000161.1 GCA_003022845.1 Halobacteriales archaeon SW_10_66_29
CGACGACGACGGCACCTTTCATGCCCGAGGCCTTGTGCGGGGCGCAGTAGTAGCGGGTGGTCCCCGACTCCTCGAAGGTGTACTCGAAGGTGTGACCACCTTCACTGACGATTTCGCTCTCGAACTTGCCGTCCTCGTCGACGACGTTGTGGCCGCCACCCTCCCCGGTCCACTCCCAGGTGACGGTCGTCCCGGGATCCACCTGGATCGCTGCCGGACCGAACGCGAGGCCGTTGCCGGCGCCGACCTCGACGGTGACGCTGTCCTCGCCGGTGAGGTCTTCGACGGAGCCCTCGTAGTTGTTGGCGTCGCTGAGGTACTCCTCGACCTGCGGGAACCCGCTGCCGTTGCCGCCACTGCCGTTCTCGTTGCCGTTGCCGGTATCCGGGTCCTTCTCCACCGATCCCGGTACGCCCTCGCCGTCCTGGAACGGCCCGATACACCCTGCCAGCCCAACCGTGAGTGCTGCACCGCCCGCTTTCAGAATCTCGCGCCTCTCTGAGCCCGTCATTGGTTGTCAGGTGGGCCTAGAGAGGGCGCTTGATTGAATGCTTCGGTTGCGACCGCCTCATAGTGATTGTTGCGATTATTTTCGTGACCACGTCACAGGAACGGTCCCACACTCGTGATCCGGCGCGAGTCGGCCGAAGCCGCAGTCCAGCGATCACTTTCACCGCGCTTGCGAACATCATATAAACCCGGGGACGGTACGTGGAGACAGACGATGCCATCGTACCAGTCGCAACTCGGCGGGGAGGGAGAGATCGCCGAGGAGCTGGCGGCGAGCCAGCGTTCGATCTCTATCGCCGAGTTCTTCGAGAAGAACAAGCACATGCTCGGGTTCGACTCGGGGGCCCGGGCCTTGGTCACCGCAGTCAAGGAAGGTGTGGACAACAGCCTCGACGCCTGCGAGGAAGCCGGAATTTTGCCGGACATCTACGTCGAGATCCAGGAGGAGCGCAACTACTACCGGGTCATCATCGAGGACAACGGGCCCGGGATCACGAAAGAACAGATCCCCAAGATCTTCGGGAAGCTGCTGTACGGCTCGCGGTTCCACAAGCGCGAGCAGTCACTGACTCCGGATCAGCAACTGCTGGTACGGCGGAACGGTCGGATCGATCAGATACCGATCGGCGTGCTCTGTGACGCCTACCTCCCGGAGGACGGTGAAAGAACGGTCGGCGTCCCGGACGACATCGAGGTCCCGTCGTTTGACCGCCAGACGCACACGATGTCGTGGCAGCCGGTCACCCACGCGATCCGTCACAGAACTGATGAGCGGATCTACGAAATCACGACGGAGAAGGGACGAACGGTCACCGTAACCGGAAACCACAGTCTGTTCTCGTTGACGAGTGACGGACGGACAGCAGAGGTCAATGCAGGCGAAATCGAGCCAGGCGACGTCGTTCTCGCGCCCCAACAGCTCCCACAGTTCGAGGGGACTCTCGACTCGGTCAACATCCTCGACTACCTCACTGCGGACCAGCTCGCGGACCGCCGCCTGTACGTCTACGGGTTCGACCGCGACACGCTCGAACAGATCGCGAGTGGTGAAACGATCCGGAAGCGACCGTCCGAAGAGAGCGACCGGAAGCGAACGTACTACCGGTACGACGGCGTCGACGTACTGAAAGACAGCCTCGAAACGAACTACCTCGAAAAGGGATACCTCCCGGCTGAGACAGTTATCGAACTGGGATGGGAGGGGAAAGCGGCGCGGCAGGGCTGTGTGTGCAGGACGTATCAGGTCGGTGGCGCGGAGACGGAGCTTCCGGTGTCCCTGCCGGTTTCGGAGCAGTTCATGCAGTTGCTCGGGTACTACGTCGCGGAGGGACACGTCGAACCACGCCAGATCGGGCTGACGTTCGGTTCACACGAGGAGACACTGGTCGAGAACGCGGAGACGGCGATGGCGGCTCTCGGTGGCGAGACGACGACCGTCGACCGGGAGCGTAACTCGACCCGCGTGAAAGCATTCGGCTCCGCACTCGCACTCTTTTTGAAAAACGTCTGTGGCGACAGTGCCGGGAACAAGCGGATCCCGGAATTCGTCTTCCGGGTAGAGCAACAGTATCAACGCCAGTTTATCAGTGCACTGTACCAGGGCGACGGCTCCGACACCCACCCGAGTAACGAACTCTCTCATACCACTGTCAGTGAAACGCTTGCACGACAGTTGTCGGTTCTGTGGAACATGCAGGGTGTTCTCGCGAGTACGGAACAGACCACGATTGATGGATACAGTGACGAACGGTCCACCGGGTATCGGACGACGGTGTACGGTGATGACGTCGACACGCTCGAACCGTTCGACCGGAGCCACTCCACAGCGGAGCAACGGTACAAGCGCGTCCCGACGACGCTACTGAAAGACGTCCGCGCAGGCGACGTCCACCACACGACCGTTCCGGATTCGATTCCGGGGCTACTGCTCGGGGCTGGCGTCGGCTCCTCGCTGGACCGTGCGGCGGTGTATCAATCGCTCATCGAAGACGCCCTGGAGGGACAGCGTGTCGAAAAGCCCCGGTACGTCCACAATCTCAAAGAGATGGACCTCCTCGACGAGGAACACCGTCCAACTGACCGGCTCCGCGAACTCTGGGACACCGTCCAAAACCTCCATGGATTCAGCGAGACTGATATGTGTCTCCTGGCGGTCAAAGACGTCACCGAGCGCGAACGGACGGAGTACGTCTACGATATCTCCGTACCGGGTGCGACCGGGAACGACGAGAACTTCGTCGTCGTCAACGATGGGCCACTGTCGGTGAAAAACAGCCGCGGCCAGCAGGGGATCGGCATATCGGCTGCAGTGCTGTACTCCCAGCTCACCTCCGGGAAGCCGGCGAAGATCACCTCGCGCACGCAGGCGAACGACGAGGCGGAGTACTTCGAAGTGATCGTCGACACCGACGAGAACGAACCGGAGATCAGCGTCGAGGAGACGACGACCTGGGAGCGCCCCCACGGCACCCGCATCGAACTCGAGATGGAGGCGAACATGCGGGCCCGCCAGCAACTCCAGGACTACGTCAAGCACACGGCGGTCGTCAACCCCCACGCCCGGATCGAACTCCGCGAGCCCAGCGCCGAGTTCAAGTTCGAGCGCGCGACCGACAAACTCCCCGCGGAGACCGAGGAGATCCGCCCGCACCCCCACGGAGTCGAACTCGGGACGCTGATCAAGATGGCCGAGACGACGGATTCGTACTCCATTTCGGGGTTCCTCCAGGAGGAGTTCACGCGCGTCGGCTCGAAAACCGCCGACGGGATCATCGACCAGTTCATGGACCGCCACGCCGGCCGGGAGCTGACATGGCGGCTCCCCGAGGCCCACGAGGACGCCGACCTCGAAGCCGCCGTCGAGGACGCCGTCGCGAACAAGGGCGCGGAGGCGACCGCCGAGTTCGCCGAGCACGTCGCCGAGATACTCGGAGACTCCGACCGCGTCGCCCGCCACCAGGTCGTCGCGGCGGTCGGCGAGGCGGCCGACGGGATCCAGGCCGACTACGGGACGACGTTCGGCTCGACGGTCCGGGAGAAGGCCGTCGCGGCCGCCTGGGGCGCGATCACGGCCACGCGCGAGCCCGACAGCTACACCCTGGTCGACGCGGCGACGACGAAACGGAAAGACGACGCCGTGATCCAGGCGCTGGCCGAGCGCCTCGCCGCGAAGTTCGAGCCCGGCGACCGCCACCGCGTCACGCGCGAGCAACTGCTGGAGTACGTCGACCGCGCCGCGGACATGACCGAGGAGCGCGACGACGCCACGTTCGGCGACACGGCCCGCGAGAACGTCGTCTCGGAGCTGTGGGACGCCGCCCTGCGGGTGCCCGACGATCCGCCCCGGATCCACGACATCGCCGAGGACCGGGACATGGCCTCGGACCTGCTGACGGCGATGCGGGAGACGGACATCATCTCGCCGCCGACGGGCTGTCTGGCGCCGATCACCGCAGAACTCGTCGAGGCCGGCCTCCGCAAGGAGTACGACGCAGACTTCTACGCCGCCTCGACCCGCGACGCGGCGGTCCACGGCGGCGACCCGTTCATCGTCGAGGCCGGCATCGCCTACGGCGGCGACGTCGACGCCGACGGGAAAGCCGACGTGCTGCGCTTCGCCAACCGCGTCCCGCTCGTCTACCAGCGCGGCGCCTGCGCCACGACGGACGTGGTCAAGGGGATCAACTGGCGCAACTACGGCCTGGACCAGCCCGGCGGCTCCGGCATTCCGAACGGCCCCGCCGTCGTCATGATCCACGTCGCCTCGACGAACGTGCCGTTCACGAGCGAGTCGAAAGACGCCGTCGCGAACATTCCCGAGATCGAAAAGGAGATCGAACTCGCGATACGCGAAGCGGCCCGGGAACTCAAGAGCTTCCTCAACAAGCGCCGCTCGATGCAGCAGCGCGAAGCTGTCAGCGGTGGCGGGCCGCGAGCCCCTCGAAATCGACGACACGATGGCCCGCATCATGAACGACGTGCTGGTGACCCGCGAGCGCGAGGACGGCACAGTCCGGGTGGTCGTCGAGAACAACGCCGACACGAACGCCGACCTCGAAATCACGGAGATCGTCGACGCCGAACCGGCGGACGCCGACGGGGCCAACGTCGTCGAGATGGACGGCGAGTGGTTCCTCAAGTGGAGCCCCACCGTCGGCAGCGACGAGGAGGCAACGCTGGAGTACGCCGTCGACGGCGACGCGGACCCCCAGCTCTCCGTCGACGGGATCGAGGACGAGAAACTGACGATCGACACCTGACCTGCGACACCCCATCAATGAGCACTGACGACACCACCGACGCCAGCACCGAGACGCCCGACGCACGGGACCAGCTGCTGGACCTGGCCGCACAGTTCTACGACCAGTTCGCCGACGGCGACGTGCCACACATGGCCGTCCCCACCCGGACCAAGAGCAACATCGAGTACGACCCCGACTCGAAAGTCTGGGTGTACGGCGACCGCACGTCGACCCGCAGCGCGAAGTCGGTGCGAGGCGCCCAGAAGCTGCTGAAGGCGACCTACACCATCGAGTTCCTCGCGCGCCAGCTGGAGGAGGACCGCTCCTCGACGCTGCGGGAGCTGTACTACCTCTCGGAGTCCTGGGATCTGGACGAGGCGCAGTTCTCCAGCCAGGACGAGTCCAACCAGCTCGTCGAGGACCTCGAAATCGTCTCCGGGGCCACACGCGAGGACTTCCACATGCGCCCGGAGGAGTCCGGGGCGACGATCATGGGCCCGCTCCTGTTGCGCGAGCAGACCCGCCGCGGCGAGCGCGAGATCCACTGCCAGGAGGACGTCGGCGAGGGCGGCTACCAGATCCCCAACAACCCCGACACGATCGAGTTCCTGGACAACGACGCCGACTTCGTCCTCGCCGTGGAGACCGGCGGGATGCGCGACCGTCTGGTCGAGAACGGGTTCGACGAGGAGTACAACGCCCTGGTGGTCCACCTGAAGGGCCAGCCCGCCCGCGCGACCCGGCGGCTCACCAAGCGCCTGCACGACGAACTCGACCTGCCGGTGACAGTGTTCACCGACGGCGACCCCTGGTCGTACCGCATCTACGGCTCTGTCGCCTACGGGTCGATCAAGAGCGCCCACCTCTCGGAGTACCTCGCGACGCCCGAGGCGGATTTCATCGGCATCCGGCCCGAGGACATCGTCGAGTATGACCTCCCGACCGACCCCCTCTCCGACTCGGACGTCAACGCCCTCGAATCCGAGCTCGACGACCCCCGGTTCCAGACCGACTTCTGGGAGGAACAGATCGAACTCCAGCTGGACATCGAGAAGAAGTCCGAACAGCAGTCCCTGGCCGCCCGCGGCCTGGACTTCGTCACCGACACCTACCTGCCCGAACGCCTCGACGAGATGGGCGTCGCGTAAGCGCGGTCGGGGAGCGAAGTGACCCGCGAGCAGGGCCGCGAACCATCAGCGCGAGCCTCGATCCGACAAGCAGCCGACGCCGCCGGGGTCACACCGGAGGACGCCCGACGCCCGTGGCGATCCACCGGCGAAAAGCGTTTACGAGGTCTCTTCGGACAGATTCTCGTTGAGGTCGTTGCCCGCCCCGACGGAGCCCATCTCCGGGCCTGACTCGTTGGAGTCCGACCCCGCCGAACGGTCGGAGTCGGTGTCGTCAGTTCCCTCGTCGCCAGCGGTCGAGCGTTCCGCGTCGATATCGGCGATGGGGTCGACACCCGTCTCCGGGTGCCCGTGCCGGCACGATTCGCAGTACCAGTTCTCGCCCTCTTCGATCGTGTACAGCGGGAGCCCGGCGACGACGTACTCCTCGGTGTACTCCCGGCGGACGCCTTTTTCGACCCGGTCGAGACAGACCGAACACGCCTCGTTGGTGTCGGAGACGACGTGCTCTTCGACGCTCTGGGTCGGGCCGAACGTCGTCGGCGGGTGCCGATCCTGGATGCGCCGGTACGTCGGCGGGAACACGCGCAGCCCGAGCACGAGCAGCGCCAGCCCGACCGTGATCGGCACGGCCGAGAAGCCGGCGGAGACCAGCACGGCGATCCCGGCGATAAACAGCCCCAGGCCGGCGGCGAACGCCCCGAGCGACCCGGACTCGTCGCCCTCGTATCCCTGCGGCGGTGCCGGGTCCTCGCCGGGCATCCGTTCGGTCCCGTCGGCACGGAGAACCTTCTTCTCGGCCGTGTACGAGTAGTGGTACCACCCGTAGAGGAGGTTGCCGACACCGCCCGTGAACACCAACAGGAGCGCGTGTACCGCGATCGAGCCGACGCCGCGGTCGACAAGCACCACCTCGTCGCCGGCGTCGTACTCGATATCCCAGTCGTTGGCGACGTAGTCGCTGACCCGACGCCGGAACTCCTCGAGGGACTGCTCCGACGGGTCGTCGGAGGCGTCGGCCGAGGAGTCGGTCGCGTCGGCCGCGCCGACGAGCTGGTGGCCACAGTCCGAGCAGTAGCTGTCGTCCGGCTCGACCGCTTCGCCGCAGTTCGAGCAGTACGACGGCCCGCCGTCGGGGACCGGATGATCGCGGCGATCTGCCATTGGCTTGACGAACGGCACCCACTCCCAAAACTCCCCTGGAACTGTTTCTCCAGGAACGACAGTTGATCACAATAACGGGGCAGCCACGGAGCCGTATCACTGCTAACAGCCGGAACAGTCCAGCGACTCTTCTACCGGGGCCCGTTCGCTGTGGTGCGGTCACAGCAGCCGGGAGAGGAACTCCTTGCCGCGGTCGGTGCTCGGCTCGTCGAAAAACTCCGAGGCGGGCGTCCGTTCGGCGATGTGGCCGTCGGACATCAGCGTGATGGTGTCGCCGACCTCGCGGGCGAACCCCATCTCGTGGGTGACCACGAGCATCGTCATGCCCTCCGCCGCGAGGTCGCGCATCACGTCGAGCACCTCGCCGACGAGTTCGGGGTCGAGCGCGCTCGTCACCTCGTCGAACAGCATCACCTGCGGGTCCATCGCGAGCGCGCGGGCGATGGCGACCCGCTGTTGCTGGCCGCCCGAGAGTTCGGCAGGGTAGGAGTCGGCCTGGTCGCCCAGCCCCACCTCCGCGATCAGCTCCTCGGCCTGCTCGCGCGCCTGTGCTTCGGGGACGCCCTTGACCTCGGTCGGCCCGATCGTGATGTTCTCGATGGCCGTCATGTGCGGGAAGAGGTTGAACGACTGAAACACCATGCCGACGCGCTGGCGGAGGCGGTTGACGTCGGCATCGGGTGCGGAAATGGAATCGCCCGCCAGCCGGATCTCGCCGCTCTGGATCTCCTCCAGGCGGTTCGTACACCGCAGCAGCGTCGACTTGCCCGACCCCGATGGGCCGATGACGACCGCGACCTCCTGGGCTTCGACCTCGAGATCGATGTCCTTGAGGACGTGCGTCCGTCCGAAGTACTTGTTCACGCCCTCGAACTCGACGAGGGCCTGGCTACTCATCTCCGCCATCGTCGCTCCCCTTGTGCTTCACTGATCGAGCCGAGTACCCGTCGGAGCCAGGACTCCTCATCGTCGTCTTCGCTGCTCCAGTCGGCCCGGCGTTCGAGCAGGCTGATCACGAGACTCATCGTCATCGTCACTGCCAGGTAGAACAGGCAGACCCACACCAGCGGCGTCCAGGGGTCGAGCTGGTTGCTGTTGATGTTCCGGAACACGCTCATGATCTCGTGGATCGCGATGACGGTCAAAAGGGAGGTGTCCTTGACGAGGATGATCTGGTCGTTACCGATCGCCGGCAGGGCGTTGCGCCAGGCCTGGGGGAGGATCACCCGCCGCATCGCCTGGACGTTCGACATCCCGAGCGAGCGGGCCGCCTCCAGCTGGCCGTCGGGAACGGCGCTGACGCCGCCGCGAATCGCCTCCGCCACGTACGCAATGTGGTTCAGCGTTAGCCCGATGATCGCCGCCGGCAGCCGCCAGTCGCCGCTGAACGTGTTGCCGCCGAGTTCGAACAGGAGGAGGTCGATCTGGGGGAGCGCGAACTCCCAGGAGCCAAGCGGGAACTGGCCGATTCCCCACAGCCGCGGGACGCCGAAGAAGATGACGAACAGCTGGAACAGAAGCGGCGTTCCCCTGAAAAACTCCACGTAGGCCTTGGAGATGCGGGCGGTGATCGGGGAGGATGAGACCCGGGCGATGCCCATGATCGTCCCCAGCGAGACCGAGAGGATGCTGGAGACGACGACGATGAGCACCACCAGCTTGAACGCCTCGACGAACCGCGGGAACACCGACTGTAGCAGCCGGTAGTCGACCTGTGTCGCGAGGATCCAGCCCAGAAACGACGCGATCGCCAGCGCGAACGCGGCCGCGACTAGCTCCCCGAGGCGTTTGACCGCCACGTCGTTCGCGAGGATACCGCCGTCGCTGACGCTCGATCCCTCTTCTGCGTACGTGTCTGCCATGGGTTGACAATGAAACTGGGGGGTAATGAAGCTGCCGTGAACGCCGACCGCGCCGGACGGCGGTCAGCCCGCGAAGTACTCGTTGTAGATCTCGTCGTACCTGCCCGACTCCTTGACCGCCGCGAGCGCCTCATTGACCGCTTCGAGGAACTCGTCGTCGTCCTCGCGGAACGCGATGCCGTAGTTCTCGACGGTCAGCGTGAGGTAGTCCGGCGCATCCTGGCCGGCCTCCGCGGCGGCGCCTTCGCCCTCCAGGAACACGATCCCGTCGTTCTCGTTGGCGAACTCGGCGTTGACCGTGTTGTCGTTGACGACGGCCGCCACCTGGTTGTTGATCAGCGCGTCGAACGCGCCCGTGATCTGGTCGTAGCTCTGGATATCCAGGTCGCCGTCGAGCTCCTCTTTGAGCTGTTGGGCCGCACCCTCGCCGGTCGTATTCTTCTGGACGCCGACAGACTCGCCCTGCAGGTCCTCCTTGGACTCGATGTCGCTATTCTCCAGTACGATCACCGTCTGGTAGGCGGTGAAGTACGGGTCCGAGAAGTCGACCTCCTCGTCGCGCGTGTCGTTGATCGTCATCGCGCTCATGATGACGCGGAAGTTGCCGTTGTTCAGCGACGGGATGATCCCGTCCCAGGCGGTCTTCTGGAACTCGTACTCCAGCCCCATCTCGTCGACGAAGATCGCCTCCGCCATCGCCGGGTCGAACCCCGTCAGATCGCCGTCCTCGGTCCGGTACTCGAACGGTTTGTACGGGATGTCCGATCCGATGGTGACGACACCGTTGTCCAGCCCGTACGGGTTCTCGTCGCCGTTCTCCATGTCACCGTTGCCGGTACCATTCTCGTTGCCATTCCCATTCCCGTTTTCGTCGCCGGTACCATTCTCGTTGCCATTCCCATTCCCGTTTCCGTTGCCTCCCTCGTCGTCGTCGCTGGTACAGCCTGCGAGGGCGGCGACTGTCGTCCCTGCCGCGATCGTTTTGAGGTATTTCCGTCGACGCATGCCCGCTCTTCGTAGCCGCTTGTACTTAAATGAGTCGGCGGATCGAACAGTTCCGACAGTATCACCACGCCTCACCAGTCCTCGTCGAGCGCCACCGGCACGCCGCGGGCGGCGGCGTCGGCGGCGAACGCGCGTGAATCGGTCTCCAGGGCGTCGAACGTGTTGTAGTGGATCGGCATCACCAGCGCCGGGTCCAGAGCCGCGGCCAGCGCGGCCGCACCCTCGCGGTCCATCGTGAACGATCCGCCGATCGGCGGCAGGAACACGTCGACGTCGAGTTCGGCGTGACCCTCGAGGACGTCGGTGTCGCCGGGACAGAACACCCGCGTCCCGCCGATCGACAGCAGGAAGCCACAGCCGAACCCCTCGGGGTGGACCGGCTGTCCGTCCGCCCGCGTGTGCGGGCCGTCCGGGTGGTTGTACGCCGGCACCGTCCAGAGCGGCACGTCCGCGACCAGCGCCTCCTCGTCCGTCCCGACCTCCCGGACGTCGTGGGGTAGCTCGACCAGCCGGTCGAGGTCGCGCCGGCTGTCGCGGGGATCGATGCCCTCGAAGGCGACGACCGTCGCGTCCGGCCCGGCGACGCGGTCGATCCCGTCGGGATCGTAGTGGTGGACGTGCGTGAGGAGGACGGCGTCGCCATCCTCGGGACGGACGGCGTCGCCGGCGGGGTGGGCGTCGGCGATCCCGGGGCTGTCGGGCTTCCACTCGCCGGTCAGGACGCCGTAGCGGCCGGGGTCGAGGTACACGACGGTGTCGTCGGCTGCCAGCCGCACCGTGGCGTACCCGTACCACTCGATCGTCAGGTTCTGGTACTGGACGGTCATCGACCGACCCTTGGGCGGGACGGAGTAAAACAGTCACGCACCCTCGTGTCCCGGTAGGGGGCTGCTGACGGCCACGCCGTTACTGCCGTCCAACCATCCGCCACGGTTTCTGCCGGCGCGACAATCACTATCATACGGTCGTGCGTGATTCTTTACCGCTGTGGGTTCACTCATACCCTGCCTCAGCTCCTGAAACAGCCGATACTGCGATACGGTGCTGAAAATAGTCACGCACGACCGTATCAGAGACACTCCAGCGATACCGAGCGGACGAAAGCGGTTTCCACGCGAGCGCCAAAGGGGCGGGCATGAGCCTGGACGACCTGACAGACGACGTCGAACAGCGGTACGCCGACCTCGGCGACGAACTCGCGGTGGATCTGGATCGGGAGACGCGCAACGAACTGGCGATGCTCTCGGTCGCGATGGAGCCCGACGACACGGACGAACTCGTCCGGCGGGCGATCCACATGCTGTTCCAGACCACCGTCGAGACCGGGACCCTCGATTTCCACCTCCGCAGCAGCCACGACGTCACCTACGACGAGTACCTCTCCGGCATGACGTTCGAGGAGATGACCGGCGGGCAGTTCCCCCAGCCCAGCACGAACGACGACCGCCGCTACCAGTTCTAGGCTCGCTGCGAACACGCACTCGTGCGGCCGATCCCGTCCTGGCGCACAGCGCTCATACTGTCGGACGTAACTCTGTGTCACATCGTGACACTCTCCTGGCTGTATTCGCACGGTTGAACGGCTGAACGTGACGCGTGACTCCACGAAATTCCATCAGCGCCAGCAGCGGCTCGACGTCCGAGTAGCCGAGAAACCCGTAGCGGACGCCGTTGACCATGTACACCATCGGGTTCGACAGCGAGAGCAGGCGGTAGACCGTCGGCAGGACGTCCAGCGAGTAGAAGACGCCGCCGAAGAAGACCAGGGGCCGAACGATGAACTGGTTCATCACGGTCAGGTAGTCGAAGTCCCGCGCCCAGAGCCCGCCGACGACCCCGAGTCCGGCAAACAGCGTCGAGATGACGAGCATGAACGCGACGAGATACAGCGGCTCCGCGACCGCGATCGACCGGTTTGTTACGGTGACAAACGCCAGCCCGATGGTCGCGATGATCGCCCCGACCAGGAGCCCGCGGATCGCCGACGCGACGACGTACGCGGCGACGAACATCCAGTTGGACAGCGGCGAGACGATCACCGTCTCGATGTACTCGTTCCAGCGGCCGTGGAAGATCGAAAACGACGCGTTCTCGAAGGCGTTGGAGATGGTCCCGAGGACGATCAAGCCCGGCAGCAAGAACACGATGTAATCGAAGCCGGCGATCTGGTCGATCCGACCGCCGAGAATCACCCCGAACACGGCGAAGTACAGCACGTTCGTGATCATCGGCGGCAGGAAGGTGTTCCCGGGCCGGCGAACGAAGCGGAGGATCTCCCGGCGGAGCAGCGCCCGAACGCCCGTGAGCCCGCCGGCTTTCTGTCCGGCTTCCGCGGCCGTCGTCGCGTCCGTCCCGAGCAGCGAGCCCCCCTCCGACGTGTCGGCACCCGTCCCGCCGTCCGTGTACGGGGCGTCCGTCCGCTCGTCGCTTCCGGGAGCCGTCCGCGAGCCAGTCATACCGTGCCCTCCGCAGTGCGGGTGATGTCGACGAAGACTTCCTCGAGCGACGCCCGGCGAACGTCCAGATCCGTGACGGTGTACCCCTTCGTCTCGAGGTCGCGGAGCACGTCCGGAACGAGCTCGCTGCCGCCGCGGGCAGTAACGAGCAGCCGGCCGTCGTCCATCCGGGCCGACACGACGCCGTTACGGCTGAACTGGGGGGCAGTCGCGGGTGGGTTGGCGAGCCCGATATCGAGCGTGTCCGTGCCCCGGCGGGTGAGTTCGTCTGGTGCCGCAACCTCGACCTTCCGTCCCCGATCGAGGATCGCCACGCGATCGCAGAGGCGCTCGGCCTCCTCGATGTAGTGGGTCGTCAGCAGCACCGTCGTCCCGGCTGCGTTCATCCGTTCGATGATCTCCCAGAGGTCGTGCCGGAGCTGGACGTCGACACCGGCCGTCGGTTCGTCGAGGATGAGGAGTTCGGGGCCGGAAACCAGCGCGCGAGCGAGCATGAATCTGCGCTTCATCCCGCCGGACAGCTGGTGGAAGCGGGCGTCGGCTTTCCCGGCGATCCCAACGATCTCCAGCGCCTCCAGGGCGCGCCGGCTGGCGGTCCTGCGGTCGAAGCCGTGGTAGCCGGCCTTGTGTTCGAGCACCTCCTGGATCGGGAAGAAGCGGTCGACGTTGTACTCCTGTGGCGCGAGCCCGATCCGGTCCCGGACCTCGCGGTAGTGGTCGACGACGTCGTAGCCGAACACCGACGCCTCGCCGCCAGTGGCGCGGACGAGGCCGACGAGCACGTTGATCAGCGTCGTCTTCCCCGCGCCGTTCGGGCCGAGCAGGCCGAAAAACTCCCCTTCGTCGACGGACAGCGAGAGCCCATCGAGCGCCTGCACGTCACCGTAAGATTTCCGAAGATCACACACGCGAATCGCCGCCATTATCGGAAGCGTGGGTCGTCTCGTGGTTAAGGCCGTCGCACTCGACGAGGGCGCGCGGCTCCCCTGTCTGCTCCCCGGCTTATCCGAGCTCCAGCCCGCGGATAGCGACCGTTCCGTCTTCGTCGCCGTCGGCTTCCCCCACTGTGCCGATGATCCGGCCGTCGTCGGTAGCGTCGACGACCACCTCGGCGTCCTCCTCCGGGAGTGCGGCGACGAAGCCGGTGCCCATGTTGAACGTCCGGTGCATCTCCGCGTCGGAGACCGACCCCTCCCGCTGGACGAACGCGAACACCGGCTGGGCGTCGAAGGGGTCCGTGATCTCGTAGCGGTGGGGCCCCATCCGGGTGAGGTTCGTCCACCCGCCGCCGGTGACGTGGGCGGCCGCGTGCGTCCCGTGTGCGCGCAGTGGATTCAGGACAGCAGTGTAGATGCGGGTCGGCTCCAGCAACTCCTCGGCGATGGAGCGGTCGGGGTTCGGCGGAAACGGATCGGTGTACTCGTACTCGCGGGTGACCGCCTCGCGAGCCAGCGTCAGGCCGTTGGAGTGGATGCCCGAGGAGGGCCAGCCCACGAGCGCGTCGCCGGTCTCGGCCTCGCCGGGGAAGACGCCGTCCTTGGGTGCCAGGCCCGCACACGTCCCCGCGATGTCCAGTCCCCGGATCACGTCGGGCATCACGGCCGTCTCGCCGCCGACGAGGGCGACGCCCGCCCGCTCGGCGCCGACGCGGAGGCCCTCGCCGATCTGTTCCGCGGTGGCGTCGTCGGGCTGTTCGACGGCGAGGTAATCGACGAACGCCACGGGGTCGACGCCGGCCGCGACGAGGTCGTTGGCGTTCATCGCGATGCAGTCGATGCCGATGGTCGAGTAGTCGTCGAGCGCCTCCGCGACCATGAGCTTCGTCCCCACCCCGTCGGTCGCCAGCGCGAGATACCGGTCGCCGA
>PXSF01000162.1 GCA_003022845.1 Halobacteriales archaeon SW_10_66_29
GGTCGATCCAGTTTTGCCAGCGTTCCTCCGTGTAGAACTCTCCCGGCTCGTTGCTCATACTCATCGGTACACGCCTCCGGGGTTATTACTTTCGACACTCCGGCTCTCGCGTGAGCGTGTGCCACAGTCCCGGCCCGGCGAACCTCGCAGGAATTATATCCGAGAGGGCTGTAGCCGCTGGTATGGGAACAGAACTGGCGATCGATTGTCCGGACTGCGGGAGTTCGGAGTTCTACCGGGCTGCAGACACGGAGATCCACCTCGGGACGAAGGTGAAGTACAGCTGTTCGGACTGTGACCACGGGATCGTACGCATCGACGGGGCAGTCGACACGAGCACGGCCTGACGATGGCGGCGATCCACGTCCTCCTCGTCGACGAAGATCCGGAACTGCTCGAGCTGACGGAGACGTTCCTCGAGCGCAACAGCGACGACCTGACCGTGTCGACCGAGACCGACCCGGAGACGGCGATCGATCGCGTCGTCGAGGGGGACGTCGACTGCGTCGTCAGCGACTTCCGGATGCCGGGGATGGACGGGATCGAGCTGTACGAGGCGATGGCCGAGCACCGGCCCGAGCTGCCGTTTTTCCTGTTCACCGCCGCCGACAGGGACATCGAAACCGCCGCCGCCGAGGCCGGGATCACCGGCTACGTCCAGAAAGGCAGCGGGACCGACCACTACGAGGAACTCGCAGCGAGGATCGTCGACGCCGTCGACGCCTGACAGCAGCGGAGCGCGACACTGAATCATGTACGACACAATCGTCGGACGGTGGCCGGCACTGCAGGCCGGCCCGGGGCTCTCGGGGGAACAGCTGTTGGTCGCCGCGGGCGCGGTCGTCATCGCGGCCGCCGCACTGATCGTCGTCACGGGGTACACCCGCCCGCGGTGGACCGGATTCGCGACGGGCGAGGAGTGGGACTCGGATCCGACTGCGGCGACGGAAAAAACAGAGCGCTACGCCCTGATCTACGGGGTCGCGTTCGCCGTGCTCGGCCTGCTGTTTCTGGTCGCAGCAGTCCTGCGGTAGCGCAGCGGCGCGCTCCGCAGCGGGCGACCGAGCGGCACTGCTGCCGTGAACGCGCCGCCAGCTACTCCTCGCCCTCCTCGCCCAGCGCCTGCCAGGAGAGGCGGGGTTCACGCGCGGCAGTCACCTGGTCGATGTACCGGGCAGTGGTCCGCTGGGGGGCGTCGTCCAGCGTCTCCTCGTCCTCGGCGGCGACGGCGTCGAACGCCGCCGCGAGCTGGTCCAGCGTCCGCCTGTTCTCGACCTCCGTCGGCTCGGTCATCAGCGCCTCGTCGACGATCTCGGGCCACTTCGTCGTCGGCGGGTGGACGCCGTAGTCCAGCATCCGCTTTGCGACCGCCGCGGCGTCCTGGTCGCCCGCGCTGGCGACGAACTCGTGGTGGAACGGCCCGAACGGGATCTCGTAGTCGATCCCCTCGGCCAGGTAGTTCGCGTTCAGCACGGCCTTCGCGCTCGCGTCGGTCAGCCCCTCGTCGCCGAGCCGCGCGATATACGCCATTGCCTTCACCAGCACCAGCCAGTTGCCCTGGAACCCGTGGACCTTGCCGATCGAGTGCTCGGGCTCGTGCAGTTCGTATTTGCTGCCCGGCTCGCCCTGCTGTCCCGACCCGTCGTCGGTTTCCCGCACCTGCGGCGTCGGGAGGAACGGTTCGAGGTCCGAGACAACGCCGACGGGACCGGCGCCCGGCCCGCCGCCGCCGTGCGGGGTGGCGAACGTCTTGTGGACGTTGTAGTGCATGATGTCGAAGCCCATGTCGCCCGGGCGGGCGCGACCGAGCAGGGCGTTGAGGTTCGCGCCGTCGTAGTACAGCAGGCCGCCGGCCTCGTGGACCATCTCGGCGATCTGTTCGATGTCGCGTTCGAACAGCCCCAGCGTGTTCGGGTTCGTCAGCATCAGCGCCGCGGTGTCCTCGCTCAGCGCGGCGTCGAGCGCCTCCGGATCGACGCGGCCGTCCTCGCCGGAGGGGAGTTCGACGACGTCGAACCCGGCCAGCGCCGCGCTGGCGAAGTTCGTCCCGTGGGCGCTGTCGGGGACGACGATCTCCGAGCGGTCCTCGCCGTTGTGCTCGTGGTAGGCCCTCGCGATCAGCACGCCCGTATACTCGCCGGCCGCGCCCGCGGGCGGCTGGAGCGTGACGGCGTCCATGCCGCCGATCTCCGCGAGGTACGCCGAGAGGCGGCCCATGAGCGCCAGGGTCCCCTGGACCGTCCCGGGGTGCCGATCCGGATGGACCGACGCCGAGGGCAGCGCCGCCAGGTCCTCGGTGAACTTCGGGTTGTACTTCATCGTACACGAGCCCAGCGGGAACGGGCCGCTCTCGACGCCGTAGTTCATCTGCGAGAGCCGCGTGTAGTGGCGAGCGAGTTCCGGCTCGCTCGGCGCCGGCAGTTCCAGGGAGTCCCGCGTGAGGTCGTCCGGCAGCGGCGCATCGACGTCAACCTCGCGGGTGCACTTCTCCGAGAGCAGCGGTTCGTACTGGTCGTCCTCCGACCAGCGGGCCTGATCGTAGCTCACGCGACCACCTCCAGATCGTCGTCCTGTCGTCCTCGATCTGGCGTACTCGCATCCGCTCCTGGGTCGCTCATGCGACCACCTCCAGTGTGTCGACCAGGTCGTCCGTCGCGTTGGCGGTGGTCTCGGTCACGCACACCTGCAGCAGGTGGTCGTCGACCGCGTGGACGGCGAAGCCCTCCTCGCGGAGGTCCGCAGCGATCGCTGCGGCCGGCTGATCCGTGCTGGCGACGAACTCCCGGAAGTGGTGGCGGTCGTGGACGGGCGCCTGGATACCTGCGATTTCGTCCAGTTCGGCTGCGAGCGTCTCTGCGCGGGAGACGCAGTCCGAGGCGAGGTCGACGAGCCCCCCGGGACCGAGCCAGGCGGCGTGGATCGCCGCCCGCAGCGCCACCCACGCCTGGTTGGTGCAGATGTTGCTCGTCGCCCGCTCGCGGCGGATGTGCTGCTCGCGGGTCTGCAGCGTGAGCGTGTACGCGCGCCGGCCACTCGCGTCCTCGCTCGCACCGACGAGCCGGCCGGGGACCTGCCGGAGGAACGACTCGCGGGTCGCGAACATGCCCAGCCCCATCCCGTAGGCGGCGGGCAGCCCCAGCGTCGCGGCGTCGCCGATCACCACGTCGGCGCCGACGGCGGCCGGCTCCTTGAGGATCGACAGCGCGACCGGGTCCGAGCCCAGACAGAACAGCGCGTCGTGCCCGTCGGCGAGCGCGCCGATCTCGGCCAGCGACTCCTCGACGACGCCGCGAACGGTCGGGCTCTCGGCGTAGACGAGCACGACGTCCTCGGCCATGGCGTCCTCGAGCGCACCGATGTCGGCGGCGCCGTCGTCCATCGGGTACGTGTCGACGGTGAGGTCGACGCCGCTCGCGTAGTTCTCCAGGACGCCGCGCTTGCCGGCCTGGAGGTGTTCGGGGACGAGCACGTGCGAGCCCGAGGACTCGCGGACGCGTGCCGCCAGCGTGGCGGTCTCCCCGAGTGCCGTCGCGGCGTCGTACAGCGAGCAGTTGGCGATGTCGAGGCCTGTCAGCTCGACCAGCATCGACTGGTACTCGAACAGGGCCTGCAGGAAGCCCTGGGCGATCTCGGGCTGGTACTGCGTGTAGGAGGTGAGAAACTCCTGTCTGTCGGCGAGGTGGTCGACCGCCGACGGGACGTAGTGGTCGTAGTGGCCGCGGCCGAGGAACTCGACCAGTTGGTCGTTGCGGTCCAGCAGCTCGCGCACCTCCCGGCGGACGGTCCGTTCGTCCCGGGCCGGAATGTTGAACTCCCCGTCGAACCGGACTGACTCGGGGATGTCGAACAGGTCTGCCTCCCGGTCGGCACCGACGGCGTCGAGCATCGCCGCTGTCTCCTCGGGGGTGTGTGGTGCGTACGGACTCCCTGTGTTGTGTCCACCCATCGTGAAAGTCTATTAGGAACCACTGTACGGAATGCTTTCGGTTTTCGCCCCCTGCTGGTGGTCCATCCAGGTCGATTTCCCCCGTTCGGGCGGCGACGAGCGCGCCCGACCGGCGTCGACCCCCGGGTTCTAACTGGGTTCTGTCCGAAGCGGCGAGTATGGAGACGGAGCTGCACCTGCTCGACAGGGGCCGCATCGAGGCTGACCTGAACTTCGCGCTCGACGGGGCGGTGGTCGCGGTCCGGAGCGACCAGTCGCCGGAGCTGCGCTACGAGGAGTACGCCGTCTGGAACATGGTGATCGACCACCCGGAGGCGACGATCCTGTGGGACACGGGCTCGCACCCGGAGGCCGGCGACGGCTACTGGCCCGCGCCGGCGTTCGAGGCGTTCAGCCACGCCGACGCCGACGAGCGCGACCTCGAAACCGCCCTCGACGAGGTGGGCTACACTGTCGACGATATCGACGCCGTCGTCCAGTCGCACCTCCACCTCGACCACGCCGGCGGCCTGTACAACTTCGAGGGGACGGACGTGCCGATCTACGTCCATCGCCGGGAGATCGAACACGCGTTCCTCAGCGCGAAGACGCCCGCTGGCGACGATTCGTACCTCCCGATGGACTTCGACCGGGACCTCGACTGGGCGGTGATCGAGGGCGAACGCCAGCTGTTGCCGGGGATCGACCTGCTGGAACTGCCCGGCCACACGCCGGGTCTTCTCGGCGCGCACATCCAGCGGGAGGGCGCCGACGACGTGCTGATCTGCGGCGACGAGGCGTTCCTCGCGCCGAACTATGAGGAGGGCCGGGACATGGGCGCCAGCCTGCTGTACGACAACCGGGCGTGGGCCGAGAGCCTGCGGAAACTGAAAGAGATCGAGCGCCGCACCGGCGCGAGGGTCATCTACGGCCACGACCCCGACCAGTTCGAACGGCTGTACGGGAACCTTTGATAGTGATTGTTGTGACTCGTTACCGCCGGGCATTCGTCAGACCCTAGTTTCGAGCCGTGAAACCGCCGTTAGTGCGATGTACTACCGAAAATAATCACAACAATCACTATGAGAGTTTGGACAGCCGATCGACACCTCCACGCGGCGCGCGCTGGCGAGCGTGCCCGAGCGAAGCGAGGAGCGCAGTCGGGTGGGGAGGGGTGTGGCCTACGTCCGGGTGGACTGATAGTGATTATACACCCGACGTGATTCGGTTACTATCAGATAGCGTCGTCGGGGTCGTGTTCGGCGGCCATCCGCTCGGCCTCGGCAGCGAACCGCTCGATCTCGTCGGGGTCGCCCACCTCGCCCAGATTTCCCGGCTCGACTTCCACCGCTGCCGTCGTCTCCCGGCCGCCCGAAAACGACGTCAGCGCGCGCTCCTTGCGGAAGTACTGCTCGCCGTCGGGCGTCGCGTACGTGAGGATGATGATGTTCTGCTCGTCGTCGGAGTACGTCCGCTCGACGAGCCACACCTGGACGCACTCGTCGTCTCCGTCGTCGATGGTCATATCCGGTTGTTTGTCAGTTGGCACGAAATGGGTGTCGATTGCTGGAGCGGGGGCTCGTTTGCTCGGAGTATCGCTTGTCATGATCCGCGGACCGCAGCCTAAGGTACAGTATAAAGTACTCTGCCGTGCACGTGTGCGTATGGAGGATGCGGACATCGACGACGTGGACAAGGCCATCCTGTACGCGCTGCAGGAGGACGCCCGAAACATGTCCTCCGGGGACATCGCCGAGCGGACCGGAACCTCGGACAGTACCGTCCGCAAGCGCATCCAGCGGCTGGAGTCCGACGGGGTGGTCAAAGGGTACAGCGCCCACGTCGACTACCAGCAGTCGGGCTACCCGCTGCGAATGCTGCTGTACTGCACGGCGTCGATCCCCGAACGCGGCGACCTGGTCCCCGACATCCTGGCGATCGACGGCGTCGTCTCGGTCCAGGAACTGGTCACCGGCGAGCAGAACCTCCTCGTGACCGCGGTCGGCGAATCGGATAGCGACATCACGCCGGTCGCCCAGGAACTCCTGGAGATGGGCCTGACCGTCGCCGACGAGGTGCTCGTCCGGAGTCACGAAACGACACCGTTCGGGCGGTTCGACCCCGAGAACCGGGCCGAAAACGACGGCTAACGGACGACGCGCTCGACGTCCAGCGCGGTCGCGCGCCGGACGACCGCCTCGACCGGATTGACGGCGCCGGCCAGGTTGTCCGAGTCGCCGTCCAGCACTGTGAGCGCCGCGCGCCGGCCGGGCGCGATGACGCCACAGTCCAGGCCGGCAATTTCCGCGCCGGCCGCCGTCGCCATCGCCAGCACCTCGCGGCTGCTCACGTCGAACTGCTTGGCCGTGAACGCCATCTCCCGGAACATCGACGGCGGGTTCAGCATCACGTTGTCCGTCCCGAGGGCGACGGTCGTGTGGTCGAGCAGGTCCCGGATCGGCGGCCGGCCGACGTCGAGGACGGCGTTCGCGCGCGGACAGACCGCGATGGGGACCGACTGGTCGGCGACCCGGTCGAGGTGCTCCGCCCCGGCGTGGACCATGTGGACGAGCAGGTCCGGCTCCAGGTCGAGCGCGGGGTGGATGTCCGAGGCGTCCGGTTCGCCGGCGTGGATCGCGAACGGCTTGCCGCGGTCCCGGCAGGCGGCACGCTCGTCGGCGAACTCGTCGTCGTTCGCGCCGCTCGCGCCGTAGCCGTCGGCGACGTCGAGCACCGACGGGTCCCCGCTCCCGAAGACGAACGGATCGACGTCGACGGGTTCTGCCGCTTCCCGGAGCGCGCTGGCCCCCTCGATCCCGGATTCGCGGAAGTCCAGGTGACACACGGTTCCGGTCCGGCCCATGAACCGGAGCGTCCGGCGCATCGCCGCGACGAGTTCGCTCCGGTCGGCCGCGGCCAGCCGCCGGTGTTTCAGGCTGTCCGGCGGCGCCACCGCATCGTCGAGCGGGAGGTCCACGGCGGCCTCCTTCGCGACCGAGTCGCCGACGTGGGTGTGTGCGTTGACGAACGCCGGCAGAATGATGTCCGTCGAATCGGTGTCGGCTTCCTCGACGGCCTCGATGCGGCCGTCCTCGACGACGACGCGGCCGCGGATCGGCTCGAACGATTCACCGGCGAGAACGGTCCCCGCGAACTCCTCCATACTGGAACCCCGTTCCGAATAACGAAATGAGTTTCTATCCGCAATATTCGAACGGATCGGTAATCTCGAGGGGGCGCGGTGGGAAGCCCCCTGTGATAGTGATTATTGTGAGTCGTTACGGGATCGACCGCACACAGTCGTGCGGTCCCCCGCGTGACGGTCAGGGGTACCCCCGTGCCAATTTTTACCATAATGTTCTATAATTCAGATTTGAAGAACGATCTGATCATAAAGACAGATTTAATAATCAGTATGTTCGTAGTTGTGGGTAGATACGACCGATCACTACAGTCGCGGGCTCCGATGCCCCGCCCTGCGGCGGTCGGTCGTGGACGGACCCAACGATGACGGGACACGATGGGACGACGACGGTAGGACAGCTCCCGGCTCCGACGCAGGGGCAGTCACGTGTGCCAGCGGCCCTGACGCGGCTGGTCTGGCTGCTGTGGATCGCGACCCTCGGTGTGCTTGCCCTCGAGCTTCGAGGGGGCGGCGGCTGGGAGCTGTCGGGCGTCGTCGCCGTCGACGGGCTGACCGCCGTGATGTGGGTGACGGTTACCTTCTTCAGCGGCATCGTCCACAGCTACTCGCGGCGCTACATGGCCGGCAGCCGGACCATCGACGGCTTCTTCGCCCGCGTGTTCGCGTTCACGCTGGTCGTGATGCTGCTGGTCGCCGCGGACAGCCTCCTGCTGTTCGCGGTGGCCTGGCTCGTGATGGGGCTGGTGATGGCCGACCTGATCGGGCTCAACGAGGGGTGGTCCCAGGCGCAGGCCGCGGCGTCGCTCGCGCGGCGGTCGTTCCTGGCGAGCACCGGATCCCTCGCGGTCGCGTTCGGGACGCTGTGGTGGCACACCGGGACCACGACGGTCTCCGGCACGGCGTCGGCCGTCGGGGCTGCCTCCACGACGGTCGTCCTGGCCGCCGCCGGCGCGCTCGTGCTGGCGGCGATGATCCAGTCGGCGCTGGTCCCGTTCCAGGGGTGGCTGCTCTCCTCGATGACGGCGCCGACGCCGGCCTCCGCGCTGATGCACGCCGGCTTCGTCAATGCCGGCGGAATCTTGCTGGTGCGGTTCGCGCCGGTCGTCACCGTCGATCCCGCCGCGATGCTCGCCATCGTACTCGTCGGCGCGACCAGCGCCCTGCTTGGCAAACTCCTCAAGACCGTCCAGCCCGACGTCAAGGGGAAGCTCGGCTGTTCGACGGTCGGACAGATGGGCTTTATGATCATGCAGGCCGGGCTGGGCTTTTTCGGGGCCGCGATCGCCCACCTCATTCTCCACGGGTTCTACAAGGCCTACCAGTTCCTCACGGCGGGGAGCCGCGTCGACCACGAGAGCCCGACGAAGCAACGGTCGGACGGCTCGGTCGGCGCACTCGGCGTCGCCGTGATCGGCCTCACCGCGCTCGCTGGCGGCGCGCTGTTCGCCGCGCTCACCGGAAAGGGGGCGAAACTGGACAGCGGCCTCCTGCTGACGATGCTCGTCGTCCTCACGGTCATGCACGCCGCCCGCGAGGTCGTCGCCGAGGCTGCGGTCCCGGCCGTGATCCGGTACGGCGCGGTGCCCGCCGTCGCCTTGCCGGCGCTGGCCGTCTACGCCGCGGTGTTTCGTGCGATCGAGGGGTTGCTCGCCGGCCTGCCTGCAGTTGGGCAGCCGGCCGAACTGACTGCGATCCACGGGCTGGTCGCCGCCGCGTTCCTGGTGACGTACCTCGCCATCGGGACCGGCGTCTACCGGCGGAGCACGCGGCTGTACGTCGCGCTGCTAAACGCGGCCCAGCCCGCGGCAGACACCCTGCTGACTGCTCCGGAGGAGTACAATGAGTACTGAACCCGCAATCGGGAGGTGTATCGACGCGGCGGCCGACTCGGTCGGATCGGTCTGGCCGCTGCACTCGTTCGTGACGGCCAACCCGCTCGCCGGCTTCGAGGACCGGCCGTTCCACGAGGCCGTCGCGGACGCCGAACGGCTGCTCGGCGGCGACGGGTACCCGAGCGCGGCCGCCTTCCGCCGCGCGCTGGAGTCCGGGCAGATCGACCGGGCGGTGCTACGGACGGAGCTGTCCGCCCACGGCTACGACGCCGATCCCGAGGCGTCGCTCGATCAGCTGGCGGCGAGGGACTCGGCCGGAGCCCCGGAATCCCCGACGACGGCCACGGAGCGGGTCGACGCCGTCCTGACGAAGTGGCTGGGGGCGTTCCTCGATCAGGGGCGGGCGGAGTGGCCGATGCCGAACCGCGAGCAGGGGTTCTACGCGGCGTTCCGTGCGGTGGCACCCCACGACGGCGAGATCCCCGACGGGGACGCGATTGCCGCGCTGCCGGATCGGCCGGCCGACGCGATCCGGACCCGGCTCGTCGCGTACCCGGAGGGGCGGTGGGAGGACATCTTCGAGTTCCAGCTGGCCGCCCTCCCGGGCTGGACCGGGTTCGTCAAGCAGCGCGCCGCCGACGGCGACGCCTGGCAGGAGACCCATCCGATCACGCTCGCGGGGTATCTGGCGGTCCGGCTGGCGCTGGCCGAGCAGTTCGACGCGCCGATCGAACCGCCCGCTGATTTCGGTACCGACGACAGCACGTCCGACGGAACACCGCCGCTGCCGGCGGTCTGGCTGCGCGCCTGGGAGGCGAGCTACCGCTCGGAGCTGGTGGGGTCGCTCACGGACGCGAGCGAGCGCGTGACCGACGCTCCCGACGGCGACCGGCCGGACGCACAGCTCGTGTTCTGTATCGACACGCGCTCGGAGATCATCCGCCGGCACGTCGAGCGGACCGGCAACTACGAAACCCACGGGTACGCCGGCTTCTTCGGCGTGCCGATGCGGTACGAGGGGTACGGCTCGGACGTGACTGTCGACGCCTGTCCGCCGATCGTCGACGCCCAGCACCGGATCGCTGACCGCCCGGCGGGTGGGAACGACGGCGACCGGACCGCTCGCGACCGCTGGCAGGCGACGATCGACGCCGGCCGTGCGGCGGTCGAGCGGCTCAATTACAACGCCGCGACTGCGTTCAATTTCGTCGAGGGAACCGGCGTGGGCTACGGCACTGCGCTGACGGCGCGGACGCTGCTGCCTGCCCGCGTCCACGACCTCGTAGACGCCGCCGACGAGCAGGTCCCCGACGACCACGAGTTCTGCGAGCCGGCGCTCGACCGCGACCACGCTGCGGACGGCGACCTCCCGCACGGGCTCGCGCTCGAGGAGAAAGTCGAGTACGCCGCATCGGCGTTCGACCTCATGGGCTGGCAGCAGTTCGCCCGCGTGGTTGCCTTCGTCGGCCACGCTAGCGAGACGGCGAACAACCCGTTCGACTCTAGCCTCGACTGTGGCGCCTGCGCCGGCAACCCCGGCGGCCCCAGTGCCCGCGTCCTCGCGGCCATCTGCAACGACCCGGCCGTCAGGGCCGAACTTCGCGAGCGCGGCATCGAGGTTCCCGAGGACACGGTCTTCGTCGCCGGCGAACACAACACGACGACCGACGACGTCGAACTGTACGACGACGTGCCCGGGAGCCACGAGGACGACCTCGAACAACTCCGCGCCGACCTCGCGGCCGCACGCGCCGGCGCGGCCGCCGAGCGGGCCGGCGACATGGGCGTCGAGAGCGACGGGACCGCGGCGGGTGTACGCGAAACGGAGCGCCGCGCCACCGACTGCGCTGACCGAGGGCCTGGATCTGGACGGCCGGTCGTTTCTCCACTCCTACGACTGGACGACCGACCCCGACGGGGAGGCGCTGGAGGCGATCGTGGCCGGTCCGATGGTCGTCACCCAGTGGATCAACACCCAGTACTACTTCGCGACGGTCGACACCGCCGTCTACGGCAGCGGGTCGAAGGTCACCCACAACCCCGTTGGCAACGTCGGCGTCTACCAGGGCAACGGCGGCGACCTGATGACGGGGCTCCCGGTACAGTCGCTGTCGAGCGACGACGACACGCCCTACCACCAGCCGCTGCGCCTCTCGGCGGTCGTCCACGCACCAGTGGAGCGCGTCACCGGGATCCTGGCCGACCACGACGCGGTGCGGCAACTGCTCGACAACGACTGGCTCTCGCTGACGGTCGTCGACCCCGAGCAGG
Organism: Halobacteriales archaeon SW_10_66_29; assembly: GCA_003022845.1. Taxonomy (GTDB): domain Archaea; phylum Halobacteriota; class Halobacteria; order Halobacteriales; family Haloarculaceae; genus Halovenus. The sequence continues at coordinate 11,174 of PXSF01000162.1, forward strand.
ACCACCGCGCGTTCCACTACGACGGCGACCTCTCCTGGACCGCCGAGCGGGAGGGCGTCGTCCGGCAGGAGCCTGCCGCCAGCGAGGCCGTCGCGGACGACTAACTGACGGCGACAGCGGTTTTTGCGCCTGTCTTTCCCGTAATCAGCCCCGTGACTCTGAAATTAATTACCTTCTGAGTTCATCTATGACACCCTACCTTGTGGCAATTTTATTAACAAGATTTCACTAAACCGCTATCTCTATTATCTTCGAGGTGATTTTTAATATATGCCCATTGTGAGCTCGTCGATGACGGAGCGGCTCCGGGACGATCTCGATACGTTTGCAGAAGAACACGGCTACACCGGCCGGAGTG
>PXSF01000163.1:0-12303 GCA_003022845.1 Halobacteriales archaeon SW_10_66_29
CCGGAACCACTATCGACGGTGGCCGCGACCCGAGCCGTCTGTCCGTGGCGAGCCACGATTTGAACCGCGCCACATCATCCATGAGCGATTCCGTCGCCGACAGTAAGGAGTCGAACCTGCCCGGGTCGGTCGTCAGTGTTACCAGTACCCCTCGGTTGAACTCTTGCGCCGACCGGTCGAACGCTTCCCTGAAGCGCTCGCGGGCCTCACTCACTCGTTCTGGGGAATTGAACCGGGTCAAATACGGAACTAACAGGTGTTCCGGTCCATCCCCACGTACCCGGTCGAGTCGATGAAACCTGTCCTCAGTCGTCTCCCGATATGTGGCGAGTGCGCCCAACTGGTACGCCCGCGTGCCGTCCCGTTCGACCACTTGTCGCCGACCGAGCGCGTTTCGGACGTTCTGTTTTGGGATATTCTCACACTTCCCCTCGCTGTCATCGTGTTTTGGGCTGTGCTTGTTAGCGGAACAAGTGAAAGCCTTAGACCGCGGCCAGACCCAAGGAAGTCCATCCCTTCTATCGATTTTGAACAATTCCGTATGATTGCGATAGAACCGAAGGGCCAGTCGGTGGTCAGCATCTCCCGCGTTCGTATCGTCCGAGAGTATCGACCGAGCAGCTTGAATTACCGGGATACCCTCGGGGTGTTTGACGATATATTCCAGGAGTGAACCCTTGTCATCAGCTCGTGGGTCATCAGCCCATGGGTAGGAGGTACGAGAGGACTGACCCCCGGCAGTATGACACGCCGAGGTGCTCACAGCGCATCACCCCAAACCCAGGACTGGCCAGTAGAAGGATTCTCATCGGAAAGAACGGCATTTGAAGTTTTACCGCCATGCCGCCTCCCGGATTTGAACCGGGGACAGCTCGATCTTCAGTCGAGTGCTCTCCCAGTCTGAGCTAAGGCGGCGCACTCTGAACGATGGCGATTGTGGGCAAAAGGATTACGAAACGCCGTCGGCGTCGTGCCAATACAGGATCAGGCCGGGTCGCGCGCGCCGATGGTGAACTCGAGTCTGTCCGCCGTCTCGATCCGGGTGACGTGGCCGCGGATCGTGATCGTCGCCGTCTTCCCGGGTCGCAGACAGCCAAACACCCGATCACTTTGCTTCGTGACCGTCGGGCCGCCAGTGGTCTCCAGAACATCGCCGTCGACGTCGAAGCAGTACGCCTCCGGGCTGTCGAGTTCGTTTGCGTCGAGTTCGATGACGTACTCCTCGGGGTTCAGGGGGTCGTCCGCCACGGCGCCGAGTTCGCCGCTGCCGGGGAACGGATCCGCGACCGGCTCCTGGCCTGGACCGTGGCCCAGATACTCACTGACTGATGGCCACCGATCCATGTCGACGTACGCGCCGTCGAGGGTGACTGTCGCCGCGTCGTCGTCGTCGAACTCCGCCGCCACGATGGTCCCCTCGACCACGAATCCGGCGGTGCCGCCGTCGAGGCTTCCGGACACCAACTTCGTGTCGTTTTCCAGTAGCGTAACCGTCTCGTTACCGGTGCCGTTCGAGAGAATCGAACTGGGCTGGACTTCCCCGCAGATCAAAAGCGAGTAGCCACAGTGCGTGGTCGCGTCGTCACCGGCCTGTAGTTCCACCTTTACAGCGCCGTCCCGGACCAGCACGTCGGCCCCGGTCTCGGTCGGCGACTGCGCGGACTGGGATGTCGGTTGTGAAGTTGGACTGTCCATGAATAACCACTGATTAGAGAGACCATTACATAACTGTTACTACCCATAATCACTGGATGAAAATCCGTTTAATACGAGGTAGCGCGGCCACAGCGCCGTAATTCGGGGGTTAGAGGCAGAAGTTGAGAGGGCGTCGCAGATAGTGCTCTGGAGACCGCTACATCTGGGCGTCAATCGCAGGGTAATCAATGTCTACTCCGTCTTCCGCCTGGGCTGTACAGATGTAGATGGCGCTGTTGATGAGGCCGAGGTGGCTGAACGCCTGTGGGTAGTTTCCGAGCAGTTCGCCGGTCTCCGGGACAACCTCCTCCGAGAGGAGGCCCAGCGGACTCGCAAGCTCGAGGATGTTCTCGAACAGCGTCTCTGCTTCCTCGACGTCGCCGGAGAGGGCGAGACAGTCGACGAGCCAGAACGAACAGAGGATGAACGCCCCCTCGTCGCCGGGCAGGCCGTCTTCGCCCTCGTAGCGGCGGACGAGTCCCCGTTCGGTCGTCAGTCGCTCACGAACCGCGTCGATGGTCCCCTGGACGCGGGGGTCGTCGAACGGGAGGAAACCCACGAGCGGGATCCGCAACGCCGAGGCGTCGAGCAACTCGTCGGCCTCGAACGAGCGGACGAAGCTGTTGATCGACTCGTTGAATCCCCGTTCGAGGACGACCTCGCGGATCTCCGATCGGACCTCCTGCCAGTGGTCCAGCGGGGCGTCGAACCCGCGGTCGGTAGCCATCTTGATCCCGCGATCCAGCGCAACCCAGCACATTACCTTCGAGTGGACGAACTGTTCGGGTTCGCTCCGGACCTCCCACATGCCTGCCCCGCGCTTGTGCCAGAGCGTGCAGACGTACTCGATGACTTCCCGGACTGTCTCCCAGGTCGTCTCGGTGATCGTCTCACCGTAGTGGGAGGTCTCGTACAGCGCCAGCACGAGTTCGCCGAAGATGTCGAGCTGTAACTGGCTGCGGGCGGCGTTCCCGATGCGGACCGGAGCCGACCCGCGGTACCCCTCCAGGTGATCGAGCGTCTCCTCGGTGAGTTTGGTCTCCCCCTGGAGCCCGAACAGCGGCTGGAACGGCTGAAACGTCTCCGAACCGCTGTGGACGACGTCCAGACACCAGTCGACGTAGTCTTTGGTCTCCTGGATGTGCCCGAGTTTGAACAGCGCCTGGATGGTGAACGCGGCGTCGCGGATCCAGCTGAACCGGTAGTCCCAGTTGCGCGTCCCGCCGATCAGCTCCGGCAGCGACGTCGTCGGTGCGGCCGCGATCGCCCCCGTCCGGTGGTGCATGAGCAGCTTCAGCACCAGCTCCGACCGCGTCACCGCGTCGTGGTACTCGCCCTCGAACGGACACCCGGATTCCGGACAGGTGTGTACCCAGTTGCGCCAGTATCTGCGAGTCCGATCGAGCAGGAGTTCGGGATCGATCGACTCGGGTCGCTTGCGCTGGCCGTACTGGAGGGTGTACCAGGCGGTGTCGCCAGCCGAGAGGTCGTGGACGCCGCGAGCGGAAATCCCGTCGATTTCGAGCGCGAAGGCAGTGTTCAGGGAAACGTGCTCGCCGTTGCCGCGGGCCAGGAGGACGTTGTCCATCGATTCGATGACAGTCCGTGCCCGCGCGTAGTCGAATCGCGGCTCGAACGTGACCTCGAACTCGACGGAGCCCTCGAGACACTCGACGCGACGGAAGATCCAGGGCTCGGAAAAGGGCGCGGCCGGATCGTCGCTGAGAATCGGCATGAAATCGGTGAGACGGAGTGCTCCCGCGTCGGTTGTAAACTCCGTGTCCAGCACGTTCGTGTCGGGCTGGTAGCGCTGGACGGCGTCGTACGAGCCGGTCGGCCGGATCCTGAACGTGCCGCCCGCCTCGCTGTCGAGGATCGCCGCAAAGATGCTGGGGGACTGCAGGTTGGGCAGACAACACCAGTCGATCGCGCCGTCCCGGCCCACCAGGGCGCACGTCTCCAGGTTCCCGATGAGGCCGTACGCGTCGATCGGTTTGTACTCTCCGTGGGCCATGGGTACTGTACGGGGTTGGTGCCTAAGCGTCTGGCGGCGGCCATCAGGATTCGTGGGGCCACCGCCGAATCTCCTCGGCGTCCGGCGGGGCGACAGGCCCATCGAGCAGCGGATCGTCAGTCTCGGCCATCCAGGTGTACAGCCGCTGTGAGAGGTCGACGCGGACGTCCTGGTACCGGGGCTCGTAGACGACGTTCTCGTCTTCCTGTGGGGCCTCCCGGAGGTCGTACAGCTCCTCGTACGGGCGGGTCGGGACGGCGTACTGCTCTCTGACCTCGCGGCCGGCCTCGCTCGCGAACACGTCCGCCGAGAGGTACACCTTCGGGAGATGCCAGAAGCTCCGGATGTACTTGTAGCGGTCAGTCCGGATCGCCCGGACGGGGTTGTACATGTCGTGCCAGGTCATCTCCGCGAAAACGTGATCGCGCTCCTCGTAGGATTCGTCGTCGGCCAGAAGGGGATGGAAACTGCGACCCTCGACGTCCACCGGGACGTCGATGTCGAGGACGTCGAGGATCGTCGGCAACACGTCGACGTTGCTGAGCAGTTCGTCGTAGGCAGCCCCGCCGTCGGCGAGCCCCGGGTATCGCATGACGAGTGCCGCTTCCAGCCCCGCGTCGTAACAGCTGCCTTTCGCACGCGGGAACGCGATGCCGTGTTCGGTGGTGAAGATGACGAGCGTCTCGTCCTCGATGCCCGCGTCGGCGATGGCGTCCAGAATCGTTCCGACCGCCTCGTCGACGGCGTACACCATCCCGTGCATCTCCGCGAGGTCGTGGCGGATTCCCCGCCGGTCGGGGAGGTACGAGAGCGGCCGCACCGACTGCGGGTCGTCGGTGTCGTACTCGTCGCCCCTGAAGCCGAACCGGCCGCTGTCCTCCTGGTCGCGGTGGATCTCGAAAAAGCCGACGGAGGCGAAAAACGGCGAGTCGAACTTTTCCTGATCGAAGCACTCCGAAACCACGTCAGCGACGGTGTTCGCGCGGTTTGCCTCGTGGACCGCAGGCGAGACGCCCGGGTAGAGGTTCTTCTCGGAGTGGATGTGATCGAACCGGAGTCTGTCGGTGTCCTGCGTGATGTGCTGGAGGCCGAACAGGTGGGTCTCGTACCCAGCCTCGGAGAGGTAGTGCGGGAGGATCCGTTCGTCCTCGTCGAGCTCCCACTCCCCGTGGGCGAGGCCCATCAACCCGTTGACGTGGGGATACCGGCCAGTCATGAGGCTGCCGCGGCTGGGGGAACACTGGGGAGCAGTGCCGAAGTGCTTGCTGAACAGTGCGCCCGACTCGGCCAGAGTACGGCGGCGCGCCAATTAACAGTTTGTCTGATACTGCCGGACGTGACTCTGTTACTCCGAGTGATGCTCATAGTGATTATTGTGAGTCGTTCCGGGATCGACCGCGCGACTGCGTGCGGTCGACCCGGTACACAGTCACAATAATCACTATCAGACTGGGTTTTCGGTTGTCTCAGATGCTGAGCGCTATCCGGGTGGGAACGGAATCACGTCCGGCAGTATGACCAACAGGTCCCACCGGGGCGCGGTCAGTCTGCGCCGTCGACCCTCGGTGTGTCCGGCCGGCGTTGTTCGACGCTTTTAAGTGTCGCATCGGCCTCGTATCAGCCGAGACAGGCATCCGCCTGTTTCACTGACCCGTAGCAGCCATTCGGCGTACTACGGAGGTGAACAATGGCAGATCAGGAGATAGAGGAGGCAGTCTCTCGCGCACTCGAGGAGGCGCCGCCGCGGAACTTCCGCGAGACGGTAGACCTCGCAGTGAACTTGCGGGATCTCGACCTCAACGATCCATCGAACCGTGTCGACGAGAGCGTCGTACTGCCGGAGGGAACCGGCCAGGAGACGAGTATCATCGTCTTCGCGGAGGGCGAAACCGCCGTCCGTGCCGAGGACGTCGCGGAAGAAGTACTCGACAGTGACGACCTGGCTGACCTCGGCGATGACGACAACGAAGCAAAGGACCTCGCGGAGGATACTGACTTCTTCCTCGCCGAGGAGAGCATGATGCAGGACATCGGGCGCTACCTGGGGACCGTGCTCGGTCCGCGGGGGAAGATGCCCGACCCGATCAGCCCGGACGACGACGTCGTCGAGCTGGTCGAGCGGCTGAAAAACTCCGTCCAGATGCGGAGCGGCGACCGCCGGACGTTCCACACGCGCGTCGGCGCGGAGAACATGTCCGCCGAGGAGATCGCCGACAACATCGACGTCATCATCCGCCGGCTCGAGGCGAGCCTCGAGAAGGGGCCGCTGAACCTCGACGACATCTACGTGAAAACGACGATGGGGCCGGCAGTGGAGGTGGTCTGAGATGAGTACACAGGAACGAAAGACGGAGACGATCCCGGCCTGGAAGCGCGAGGAAGTCGAGGATATCGAGGCGTTCCTCGACCGCTACGACAGCGTCGGCGTCGTCTCGATTACGGGCATCCCGAGCCAGCAGCTCCAGGATATGCGCCGGGGGCTGCACGGCACGGCCGAGCTCCGCGTCTCCCGGAACACGCTGCTGAGGCGTGCGCTGGAGGAGACCGACGAGGGCCTCGAACAGCTGACGGGGTACATCAGCGGGCAGGTAGGCCTGATCGGCACCAACGCCAACCCGTTCACGCTGTATCAGCAACTGGAGGCCTCGAAGACCTCGGCGCCGATTAACGCCGGCGAGGTCGCGCCGAACGACATCGTCATCCCCGAGGGTGACACCGGCGTCGATCCCGGCCCGTTCGTGGGCGAACTCCAGAGCGTTGGCGCGAACGCCCGCATCGACGAGGGCTCGATCACAGTGATGGAGGACTCGACGGTGCTTTCGGCGGGCGAGGAGGTGTCCGCCGACCTGGCGAACGTCCTCTCGGAACTCGAAATCGAGCCCAAGGAGGTCGGCCTGGACCTGCGGGGTGTCTACGCGGACGGCGTGCTGTTCGAGCCCGAGGACCTCGAACTCGACGTCGAGGAGTACCGGTCGGACGTGGCAGCGGCCGCGTCGAGCGCCCGGAACCTCGCGATCAACGCGGAGGTTGCGACGGCGAGCACGCTGCCGGCACTGCTCGGCAAGGCTAGCGGCGAGGCCAAGAGCCTCGGCCTGCAGGCCGGCATCGAGGATCCCGACGTCATGCCGGACCTCATCGGCAAGGCCGACGGCCAGGTCCGCGCGCTCGCCGCCCGGATCGACGACGAGGAGGCGCTTCCCGACGACCTGCAGGACGTCGACGCGCCTGCAGCCGACGCATCGACTGACGACCAAGAGACAGACGACACCGAGGAGGCCGACGCCGACGAAGCAGCCGAGGCCGAAGAAGCTGACGCCGAGGACGAAGACGAAGACGACGACGATAACGGGGACGGCGGCGAGGCCCTCGGGGACATGTTCGGATAACCAGAACCATGGAATACGTATACGCAGCACTCATCCTGAACGAATCGGACGCAGAGATCAACGAGAAGAACCTGACGAACGTCCTGGACGCCGCCGGCGTCGACGTGGAGGAGTCCCGCGTCAAGGCGCTGGTCGCGGCGCTCGAGGACGTCGACATCGACGAGGCCGTCGCGGACGCCGCGGCCGTCCCGGCCGCGACCGGCGGTGGCGGCGGCGCTGCCACACCGGCAACCGACGACGCCGAGGACGAAGCCGACGAGGACGAAGCCGAAGCAGCCGAGGACGACGACGAGGACGACGACGAGGACGAGGGCGACGCCGGCGAAGGTCTCGGCGAACTGTTCGGCTGAACTATACAGCCGGACGTGACTCTGTTAGACGTCAGGACACGATGTCCACGAGTATCGACCCTGACAGTCCCGAGTTGTGTCGAGAACCCAGTGTCGAGGTTTAAATCCGATCGGCCGGCCACTCCGCCGGGATGGGTGTCGGTGACGTCGGTGTCGCGGTAACGCCGGAAACCACGGTGATCACGCTCGCGTTCGTCTGTTGTGGGATCGGGCTCGGGACCCTCAGCGGCCTCGTCCCCGGATTACACGCCAACAACTTCGCGCTGCTTTTGGCCGGGTTCGCGCCGTCGATCCCCGCCGATCCGCAGTTCGTCGGCGCCGCGATGCTCGCGGCCGGGGTGACCCACACGTTCCTCGACATCGTCCCGGCGCTGGCGCTCGGGGTCCCCGATCCGGCGATGGCGCCGACGGCGCTCCCGGGGCACAAACTCGTCCTGCAGGGCCGCGGCCGGGAGGCGCTGCGGCTGTCGGCGCTCGGCAGCGCACTCGCCGTCGCGTTCGCCGTCCCGCTCGCCGTGCCCGTGACGGCTCTCATGCAGCGAGTCTACCCGACCATCGCAGCCCACCTCACGCTCGTACTGGCCGCCGTCTCCACGCTGCTCGTGCTCACCGAGCGGACCATGGTCGCCCGCGTCGGGGCAGCACTCGCACTGACCGCGAGCGGTCTGCTCGGACTTTTCACCCTCGACGTCCCTGCCGAGGGCGTCCTGCCCGTCGGCGACATGCTCGCGCCGCTGTTCGCGGGCCTCTTTGGCGCGCCGATCCTGATCGAGGCGCTCCGTGGCGGCGGCGTGCCGCCGCAGGACGACCCGGCGGTGACGACCAGCCGACGGTTCGTCCTCGTGGTCGGGTTCGTCGGCACGCTCGCCGGCGCACTCGTCGGCTACCTGCCGGCGGTGTCCAGCGCCATCGCCGCCGCCGGGGCGCTCGTTGTGCTCCCCCACCGCGGCCCGCGGGCGTTCGTCGTCGCAACCAGCGGCGTCAATACGGCCAATACGATTTTTGCTCTGTTTGCGCTCGTCGCACTCGGAAACCCCAGAACCGGTGTACTCGTCGCGCTGGAGAACGCGAACGTGCCGCACAATCTGCCGCTGTTACTGTGTTCGGTAGGCATCGCCGCGGCCGCCGGCTTCGTCCTCGTGGTCGCCATCGGCGACACCTACCTCGATGTGGTCGGCAACCTGAACAACGCCGTCCTGATCATCGGCGTGCTCGCGTTCCTGTGTCTGCTCGTCGGTGCCTTCGCCGGCCTGGTCGGGCTTGCCGTGTTCGCAGTCAGCACGCTCGTCGGCCTGCTCCCGGCACGGTTCGGCGCCCGACGGATGACCTGCATGGGTGTGCTGCTCGTTCCGATCGCGCTCTGACTACAACCAGTGTCCGATATCCACTCGGACGTGACTCTGTTACACGTCACGACACCACATCAACTGGGATAGGCCGTGAAAGCCGATATCCCTGACGGCATGTCTAACGCTCCTGCGACGCCGGCGATCTACTCCTCGGCCTCTTCCAACGGTGCCCCGGGTGCGTTCCGCTTGACGCTCTCGATCCCGTCCCAGACGCCGCTCCGGGAAGCGTATCCCTGCGTGCCGGTGGCGAGAATATTGCCGTTTTGGTGGCGGAGCCGCCAGCGGTGATCACCCCCGTCGCCCTCGTAGACGTCGAACGCGGCCTGGCCGATGTCGATCAGGTCGGCTTCGGGAAGGAACGTTCTGACCCGCTCGACGGCGTCCTCCGCGCTGCTGCGCGACTCGTACCCGGTGCTGTCGAACTTGACCTTCTCCTCGTCGCCCCTCAGCCGCCACCGGAACTCGTCGTTCTCGTCCTCGTAGACCTCGATCTCCGCCTCACCGATCCCGTCCCGGAGTTCATCGATTGCCTCTCGGGCCCCACTGCGACTCGTGTACCCCTCCCCGCTCCCGCCGAGGATGTTGCCGTTCTTGTGGAGGAGTCGCCAGCGGTACTTCTCCTCCTCGTCACGGTAGATCTCGATCGCGGTCGGATCCGGCTGCAGGTACTCCGCCGGGCCGACGTACTCCCGGATAGCCTCGAGAGAATGCTTGGCGCCGCTCCGGGACGCGTATCCCTGCGCGCCGTTGGCGATGATGTGCCCGTTGTCGTGGACGAGTCGCCATCGGTGGTCCTCGCCCTTGCCTACGTAAAGCTCGAAGGTCGCCTGGCTTTCCGTATGTTCGGGGAGCACCAGCCCATCGCTGGTTCCCTCCTCCGGGAGTTCATCCTCGCTTTCGATGATCAGGGTGGTCGCCCCGAGTGCGTTGCGTCGAACTGCCTGGCGTTCCGTCTGCGCGTCATTCTGTCGGTCGTGCCCCGTATTACTGGCCGCAATAACGTCACCGCTTTCGTGACGGAGCCGCCAGCGCCACTGTCCGCCACGATCCTCGTACAGCTCGAACTGCGACTCGCTGGTCCTGAGGTCCTCGATCACCGCTGCGAGTGTATGCCGGTCTGTAGATCCGTCTGATAGATCGCTTTCCAGTTCTTCGATCTCGCGTTCTTTGGCGGCCAGCTCCGCCTTGAGGGCCGCAACATCCCCTTCATGTTCCTCCTGGGCCTCGGTGGCCTGCCTGCCGCGCTCTTCAGCCTCCGTGATGGCCGAGTCACGCTGGGCCTCCGCCGTGGCTGCCCGGTCCTCGGCTGCATCCCGTTCCGTGGTCGACTCGACCTCCTTGATTGCTGCGTCGCGTTCGGCCTCCGCCGTGGCTGCCCGGTCCTCGGCGGCCTCCCGTTCCTCGGCCGGTCCCCCAATCAGCGGCACGAACGCGCCGCCGAGAGCGACCACCAGCACGCCGAGCCCGTAGAGCCCGATGATCCAGACCTCCTGGTTCTCGAAGGCGGCTCCCCACTCGTTCGGGAACGCCACCAGGAACCACGCGATCGCCGCCAGGCAGATTACTGCCCCGAGATACGTGAGCAGTGTCGCCATCCCCTCCAGCGGGAGGCGGATGACCGGCCCGACCATCAGCAGCAACAGCCCGAACGCTGCCAGCGCGATCCCTGCTCCCCTGATCATCGCCCCCGGTTCGTTGCTCAACATCACCAGAAAAATCCCCAGAAAGCCCGCAAGGATCCCCACCACGAACGCCCAGTACCCCATCGCTTCGTTCTCATTAGTCTCTGTACCAATGCGATTCTCGTAAACCGATGTCAGTGCATTGCCGCTCGACTTTCCCATATGTTAACAACTAATCCGGCATCATTGATCCTACTGCATTGCTCACCAAGGATATTTTAATGCACGGGTAAACAGCGGCACAAATATAACTAGAGCTATCTTGATTCAGCGAGAGAATCCTGCCGTTTAATGACTGATAGAAGTTTTGTAAGGTAGCGCAGTTACTGCTGTCAGTTTGACGACCCGCCCATGTCTGGTGGTTTTACCACGCTACATGGGTGGGGCTGGAAGGGGCCGCACGCTCGGCGAACCCGGACGCTGCAAGCACCGCAGCGGGCGGTGTCTTCGCGAGCGCAGCGAGCGAAGGCCAGCGAGTCGCAGCCCGCGCAGCGGAGCGAGCAGGACCGTCTCGCCAGGCGGAGAGCGAGGAGCGTAGCAAGTCCCGGCAGTGACAGCGGACCCGACCAGGAGGGGAGCGACGTCGCGGCAGCCGACGCCAGCCCCGACGGTGACGGCGGGACTGTCGGGACCGAACAACCGGACAGCGACGGGACGATCGGCGGCGTCGTCGCGGGCGTCGGCTTCGTCGGCCTCCTGGCGGTGATCGATGGCACCGGGTACCTGCTGCGCCGGGGGTTCCGCGTCGGCTAGCAGCCCGGTTGTGGCCCCCGGCAGCGACTGCTGCCGGCGGGGACACTCCTGACTCGAAAACCCTTTTGCTTCCCCGCGCAATCACTCTACCCGTGGAAGACAAGCCAATCGAAGAGATCCTGGACACGATCGGCGATCAGCACGCCAGGGCGGTCCTCGCGGCGATCAGCGTCGAGCCCAAGTCCGCGAAGGAGCTCGCCGAGGAGTGTGATCTCTCGCTGCCGACTGTCTACCGCCGCCTGGAGATGCTCGACGAGTACGACCTCGTCACCGACCGCACGCTGGTCGCGGAGGACGGCAACCACTACAAGGTCTACGAGTCGAACTTCGAGAGCACGGTCATCTCGCTGGAGGACGACGAGTACAAGGTTCGCATCTACCGGGAGGAGAACCTCCCGGATCGGTTCAGTCAGCTCTGGGACGACCTCAACACGGAGTAGCCGGGCCCGCGCGGTCGGCCCGGACGGCACCGGTGGCGGGATCCGCTCACTATCCAGGACATAGCCATGTTTATTACCCGGGTGACTGTACCCCCTCTGGGGAAATGGTGGAAATCGAGCTCATAGGGCGGATTCTACTGACCCTGATGCGCTTTGTCGTGTTCGGGCTGACGCTCGGGATCACGATCATCAGTTTTCAGGCCTACCAGCAGCAGAGAAGCAACCGCCTCCAGTACGCGTTCGTCGGGTTCGCCTTCATCAGCATGGGCGTCGCGATCAGCAGCGTCATCACGCAGCTCGGCGCCGACGCCGACCCGCTCGCTTTTTATGAACCAGGGGCTCATTGCGTGGGTTAATGACCGAGTCTACCGAGGTAACTCGTCTGTTCGGCGGCCCGGGGAGCGGGAAGACGACAGCGCTTCTCGACCGGGTCGAACAGCTGCTCGAGGACGAGGCGGACGTCGAGATGCGCGACGTTCTCGTCGTCTCGTACACGCGGGCGGCCGCGGCGGAGGTGCGGGAACGGCTCGCGGAGCGTCTCGATACGACGCCCCGCGCGCTCCGGGGGAACGTCTGTACGATGCACGCGAAAGCGTACGATCTGTTAAATCTCTCGCGGGGTGACGTCGTCGGG
>PXSF01000163.1:12372-20810 GCA_003022845.1 Halobacteriales archaeon SW_10_66_29
GTCCCGTTCCAGTGGAACGAGGAGGAGGTCCGGCTGCCGCCGGAGATCGACGACAATGCCCAGACCGGCAACAAGTACACGCCGACCTGGCCCAGCGACGACGACCGGCTGGACATCCCCGAAGCGATCCGGGCCTGGCGGTCCTGGAAGGGCAACCACGACCTCGTCGGCTTCGCGGACATGCTCGAACGCGTCCGGCAGCGGACGCTGCTGCCCAACGTCGACTACCTGGTGATCGACGAGTTCCAGGACATCACGACGCTGCAGTACGACGTCTACGCCGAGTGGCGCCCCCACATGAAGCGCGTCCTCATCGCCGGCGACGACGACCAGGTCGTCTACGCCTGGCAGGGCGCCGACCCCGACCTGCTGCTGGAGGAGAAGGTCGACGAGGACGTCGTGCTGCCGACCTCCTACCGCCTGCCCTCGCGCATCCTCAACGTCGTCAACCGGGAAGTCAGCCACATCGACAAGCGCCAGGAGAAAGACCTCGAACCGCGCACGGAGGGCGGCGTCGTCGAGGCCCAGCGCAACCGCTCGATGCTCGACCTCTCGCGGGAGGTCCGCCGGACCGTCGAGGAGACCGACGAGGCGGCGATGGTGCTGTTCCGCGCCCGCTACCAGATGTTCCAGTTCATCGACGAGTTCATCGACGAGGGGATCCCGTTCCAGTGTCTGACTGACCAGCGGATGTGGACCGACCGTCTCACCCAGTACGTCGATGGGATCGAGGCGCTCTCGAACGACAAGCCGCTGACGGGACTGCAAGCCCGCCGGCTCGCGGACATGCTCGTCGACTCCGCGTTCGGCACCGGCGAGCGCGACGACTTCTTCGACGAACTGGACGAGCGCGAGGAGGAAGCCGACGTCGACGACATCGCCGAGATGGACGTCGAACCGGACCTGGTGCGTGACATGGTGCCGTTCGTGCCCGATCCGCCGTCGGCCGCCGACATGCTCCGGAAGGTGACCAGCTTCCAGGAGCGGTCCGTCCGGGCGTACTTCGCCAGCGAGTACCGCGGGATGGACCGCAACCGCGTCCGCGTCGGAACGATCCACTCCGCGAAGGGTCGCGAGGCCGACCACGTGTTCGTCGCGACCGACCTCACCGAGAAGGTCGTCGAGCAGATGGCCGCGACAGTCGAGCAGGACGGCAAGGACGTTCCCGGCGACCGCGAACTGACGAAACGCACCAGCCCCGTGCCGACGATGACGGACAACGAACGCCGTGTGTTCTACGTCGGGATGTCCCGTGCGCGCGAACGGCTCGTGATCCTCGAAGGCCTGGTCGACGGCGCGCCGACGCTCCCCGTCGACGTCCTGCTGTACGACGAGCCGACCGACAGCACACTTGAGGAACTGCTCGAGGAACTCGAAGACCCGCCCGTGGCCGGCTAGTCACGGCTGTTTTTGCGGTTGGCTGATTGCATCGACCGATACAGTAACTGGATCGGATCGTAGCACTTTCGCCGTTCTGCCGCCAACGGCGGGTATGTTCACGGGCATCGTCGAGGAGACGGGGGAGATTGTCGACGTCACGAGGAGCGACGAGGGTCGGCGGCTACGCATCGCGACGAGTTTCGACGGGCTCAGCCAGGGCGCGAGCATCAGCGTCAGCGGCGCCTGCCTCACCGTCGAGGCGTTCGGCGACGGCTGGTTCTCGGTGTTCCTGGCGACCGAGACGCTCGACCGGACGTACCTCGGCGACCTGGGGCCACGTCGACGGCACCGCCGAGGTCGTCGGCGTCAGGCGGATCGGCGACGACTGGGAGTTCACGTTCTCGCTGCCGGACGCGCTGGCGGGCTACGTCGTCGAGAAGGGATCGATCGCCGTCGACGGGATCAGCCTGACCGTCGCGGCGCTCGACGACGAGGAGTTCGCGGTCGCGATCATCCCCGAAACCTACGACGTCACGATCCTCTCGGAGAAGTCCCCCGGCGATCCGGTCCACCTCGAGGTCGACGTCGTGGCGAAGTACGTCGAGAGTCTCGTCGAGGGGTACCTCGACGGCCGGTAGCGCCGAAACCAGGACCGACTGCTGGCCGGGATCCACGGCGGGGACCTGCTCCACGGATCGGGCGAGCGGTGGACCGGTCGGCTCGACACCAACCACGGGACAAGAGTGACCGGGCGCGAGCCCCCTGACAGCGAGCGACACGCCGGCGGGCGAAAAGAGGAGTCTTAAGTGCCTCCACCGGATACCGACGGGTACTATGGCAAACGGCAAGTACGCCGCGCGCAAGCTCAAGAAGGACCGCCAGAAACACCGGTGGTCCGACTCGGAGTACGCGCGACGTGAACGGGGGCTTCGCGAGAAGTCCGACCCCCTCGAGGGCGCGCCGCAGGGCCGCGGCATCGTGCTCGAGAAGATCGGTATCGAGGCAAAGCAGCCGAACTCGGCGATCCGGAAATGCGTCCGGGTGCAGCTGATCAAGAACGGCAAGCAGGTCAGCGCGTTCTGCCCCGGCGACGGCGCCATCTCGTTCATCGACGAGCACGACGAGGTGACCATCGCGGGCATCGGCGGCGCGAAGGGCCGCGCGATGGGCGACATCTCCGGCGTCAACTACAAGGTCGAGAAAGTCAACGGCGTGTCGCTGATCGAACTGGTCCGCGGGAACGCCGAGAAACCGGTGCGATAACAATGTCGACGGACCAGCCAGACCCCGACGCACCCGCCGGCGACGAGGACACGAGCGCCCTCCTCTTTGGCAAGTGGGAGACCGAGGGCATCGAGTACCGCGACGTCTCCACCGAGCGGTACATCAAGGTCACCCCCATCGCAAACACGATGGGCCGCCACGCCGACAAGCAGTTCAAGAAAAGCGAGATCAGCATCGTCGAGCGGCTGATCAACCGCCTGATGCAGACCGACGAGAACACCGGGAAGAAACAGCTCGCCACCCGCATCACGCGGGAAGCGTTCGACATCATCCACGACCGGACCGGCGAGAACCCGATCCAGATCCTCGTCGGGGCCGTCGAGAACAGCGCGCCCCGCGAGGAGACCGTCCGCCTGAAGTACGGCGGCATCTCGGTCCCGCAGGCCGTCGACGTCTCGCCCCAGCGCCGCGTCGACCAGGCGCTGAAGTTCATCGCCGAGGGCGTCCTCAGCGACTCGTTCAAGTCCGACACCGACGCCGCCTCGGCGCTCGCGAGCCAGCTCATGGGCGCCGCGAACAACGACGTCGGCACGTACGCCGTCGACCAGAAAGAGGAGAAAGAGCGCGTCGCGGCTGCCGCACGATAACCCCGTTCGCGTCGCAGTACCCGCCAGCCATCTTCTTCCGTCTCCGGCCTGCCACCGACCGGTCCGTCCGCCGACGGGCCGTAAACCGATATATTGAACTCGGTTGACGGAGAGCGTGGGAGTATGTCACAGGAGTACTCGGACTCCGTCGACCTGGTGAACGCAGGGACAGTAGCGTACCTGAGTGGCGCCGTACTCATCGCGGCGCTGACGGCAGTACTCGCACAGTTCTCGATCGATCTCCCGGGCGGCGTTCCGTTCTCCTTCCAGCCGTTCGGGGTGTTCTTCGCCGGGGTCCTGCTGGGCCCGATCTGGGGCGGGTTCTCGATGCTTCTGTACCTGCTGGTGGGTATCGCCGGCGCGCCGGTGTTCTCGAACGGCACCGCAGGCGTCGGGATCGTGCTCGGCCCGACCGGCGGGTTCCTGATCTCGTACGTGTTCGCCGCGGCAGCCATCGGCCTGGTAGCACACCGCTCGCTCGACCCTGTCGGCGTCGACGACCTCCCGGCGGTCGGGGTGACCGCTGGGCTCGTCGTCGGCAGCGCGATCATCTACGCGATCGGTGTCCCGTGGTTCGCCGAAGTGCAGGGGTGGACCCTGCCGCGGGCGGCGGGCTTCATGGCACCGTTCGCGGTCGGCGACGCGGTCAAGATCGCCATCACCGTCGGGATCGTCGCCGGCGGGAACGAACTGCTGGAACGGCCATAGTGGCGAGTCGGATGATCACAGTCCGGGACCTCGTCCACGAGTTCGACGGCGAGCGGGTCCTCGACGGCGTCTCGCTGACCATCGCGGACGGCGAGTGGGTTGTGCTCGCCGGGCCGAACGGCAGCGGCAAGACGACGCTGGTCCGTCACTTCAACGCGCTGCTGGAGCCCGACGACGGCGAGGTCCAGATCGGCGGGGTGCCCGCAGCGGAGAATCCGGTCAGGGCGCGCACGAGCGTCGGGATGGTGTTCCAGTCGCCGCGCGACCAGTTCGTGGCCGCCACCGTCGGCGCCGACGTGGCGTTCGGCCCGGAGAACCTCGGGCTGGATCACGACGAGATCGACCGGCGGGTGGCGGAGGCGCTCGGAGCGGTGAACATGGCGGATCGTGAGGAAGAACGCATCGACGAGCTCTCGGGGGGCGAGCAGGCCCGTGTTGCGATCGCCGGCGCGCTGGCGATGGAGCCGGACCACCTGGTGCTTGACGAGCCGTTCACCGGCCTCGACTGGCCGGCGCGGCGCTCGGCACTACAGCGGCTGGACACCCTGGCCGCTGACGGCACCGGCATCGTCTTCGTCACCCACGACGTCCGCGACGTGCTGGACCGGGCGGACAGGGTGGTCGGTCTCGAATCGGGGACGGTGGCGTTCGACCTTCCGCCGGACGACGCCCGCCAACGGCTGGCAGAGATCGACGTCCGGGTCCCGGGGCCCGGTGCGGGGTAATCTGTGCTCACCTACACACCGGGTGAGACGCTCGCTCACCGGCTCGACCCGCGGGGCAAGCTGGCCGTCCAGTTCGGGTTCGCCATCGCCGTCTTCGCCGGGCCCGCTGTCCCCTGGCTCCCGGCGATGCTGGCGCTCGCCGTGGGCTGTCTGTTGCTGGCCGGGCTGTCGGTGTGGCGGGCACTGCGTGCGTACTGGGTCGTGCTGGTGGTCCTGTCGCTGGGGCCGGTCCTCGGCGCCGTCACGATCGGCCCGCCGTGGATCCAGCCCGAGCGGGGGCTGGACTCGCTGCGATCGGTCGCCCGCGTGGTCCCGGTGCTGTTCGTCAGTGCGGCGTTCGTCCACTCGACGCCGGTCAGGGAGACTCGGGCAGCGATCCAGCGGACGGTGCCGGGACGGTTCGGCCAGTTACTCGGCGTCGGCGTGGCGCTGACGTTCCGGTTCATCCCAGTCGTCCGCGAGGACCTGCGCCGGATCAGGGAGGCGGTCCTCGCCCGGGGCGGCGAGCGCCGGCCGCTGCGGGATCGGGCGGGGCGGATCACCACGCTCGCGCTCGCCCGGTCGATGGCCCGTGCAGACCGGCTCTCGGTGGCGCTGCAAGCCAGGTGTTTTGCCTGGAATCCGACGCTGCCGCGGCTGTCGTTCGCGCCGGTCGACTACGCCGTTCTCGCGCTCGCCGCTGGACTCGCGCTGTCGCCGCTGCTGTGGCTGTAGCGCCACGGTGGGATCAGTCCGCAGCGGGCCTCTTCCCGCCGGCGTACGCGCGGGTGACATCGACCAGCGCCTTCCGGTACTCGCTCTCGTCTGGGTCGGGATCGAGCGACCGGAACGCCTCCCGGAACGCCTCGAACTCGACCGCCGGGGCGTCAGCGGCCGCCGCGTGCGCGAGGTCGTATATCGGGTGCCCGTCGCCCACGAGCCCGTTGCGTTCGACCAGACCGAGCGCGAACGCCGCGTTGACGGCCGTGATTTCGGGGTCCGAAGCGGGCGTCAGTCGTTCCCAGGCTGGCGGGTCCGCCGGGCGGTCCGCGACCGCGGCCGCGAGGCTCGACTCCAGGAAGGCAACCAGCTTGTCCGCCGGCGCAACGTCGAGCCAGAGGTCGTCGGCGTAGATGTCCTTCATGTGGTTGGCGATCTGATAGCAGTGGGTGAGTTTGCGCTGTTCGACACTCCTCCCGGCGAGCGCGAGGAAGATCGCTTCCTCCGTCGACTGGGTGTGTGAGGGGTGGCCCTGCTCGTAGAGGTGCATGTGGGCGAACTCGTGGAGGGCGAGTTCGCGGGCCATCGCGCTCGTGGCGGCCTGCCGCGAGATGGTCAGCCAGTGCCCGTCGTCGGTGTGGCCGACGCGCGTCCGCTCGTCTGGGTCCTCGACGATTGTAACCGTCACGGGCCGCTGGACGGTCCGTTCTGTCTCGAAGAGGTCGCGCGCTCCGAGAAACGGCGCTTCCGGGCCTGCTCCCTGGACCTCGACGTCCATGTGGGGTACTATCGGGGATAGAACTGTATTACTCTTACGCGGAATCGACTGCAAGGTTCACCGGGGATTGAAGCGAAACAGCCGCTCAGTAGGCCAGATTATTTGATTGACTCAGCTTTGCACGTAAGATAGATGAAATTAATCGCCAGACATAGACCAGTTGTATACGATAATAGCAAAGCAGCACCAGTCATGCATCACGCAAAATACCGAAATCCGAGTCAATCGGGGCCAGATCGCCCTGCATCCATTTTCAAGAAACCACCCCTAAAAGTATCTTTTTCACCGATTCCCCTCTCACATATGTCAATTCTACAACGTGCAAAGCTGAGCTATGACAAAGGAACCAATTGAGGTACTCGACGGCCTGGCCGACCAGGTCGCCGATGAGTTCGAGGCGTATAGATCGCCAGACGAGTTCAAGGATGTTTCACTCGAGATCGAGAACAGCGACGCGGAGCATCCGACGCTGATCCGACCGTATCGGTGAGTTCCTTCGTGAACGTAGTGCGCGAACCGAACGGGAACGTCACTCAGATACGGACGTCCGCGTGTTAGTGACGGTCGACTAATACCGTCCCCTCCAGAAAATTTACAGTGATTCAACATAATAATTTATATGTCGTACAAATGAATTTCGGAAGTCAATCATACGGTGTGAATCTAGGTTGGCTCGCGGTGGCTATATTTACGAGTGCAGCAGCAGCGAACACTGTTGCTCCGCTAATTCCGGTGGGTCAACCAGTGACAAATATTATTGGACTATCTGTCTTCGTATTTGTTTTCTTATTCGTGATGGTCGGTTACTATCTATATTACAACTCTTCAATCAAAACTGTCTGAACGGAGTGAAAGGGAACGGCGCCCCGGCCGATCGGCCTACTGTTCGGAGACGACCGGACAGTTGACGGTGGGGCCGTCGGCGAGCTGCTCGGCGTCGAGCGCCGAATCAAGATCCGACACCGAGTCGAACTCGGCGTTGTTGTAGATCTTCACATCCCAGAGTGGCGAGTAGCTCGGGTCGCCGGGCACCGTCGCGACGACGTTGTGGGTCTGGTCGCTGCCCTCCTCGGTCATAAAGCCCGAGGGTGGGCCGCCGCCGTCTTCGCCGGGGTTGACGTTGAACGTCACGTGGATCGGCGAGGTCGGCATCTGGCCGCTCTGGGCCTCGAAGCTGTCCTCCTCGAAGACGAGGTAGGAGACGACCTGTCCCTCGTACCAGCCCTCGACCGTCCCCTGGGGACCGTCGTCCGCGGAGTGCTGTTTCGAGGCTGTCGAGCCCTCGGGCACGACCGGGCAGTTCTTGATCATCCCGGTCGGCTCGATGTCGTAGTCGTGTTCAAGCAGCGCGGCTGCGCTGGTGATCGTGTTCGCGGTGTAATCGTCCGGCACCGTCACCTTCTGGACGTGCCAGAAGTCGTTGTAGCCGTCGTCGCCCGGAATGACGTCGATGATGTTGAGCTGGCCCTCGACGGGGTCGCCGTTCTCGTAAAACAGCGCGTAGATCGGCGCCGGAACGGTCGGCATCACGTCAAAGTTGTAGTACTGGACCGTGTTCCCGTCGGCGTCCAGCCCCGTCGTGATGAACGGCGCCTGGTCGAAGTCGATCGGTTCGTCCGCACCCGGAAGGGCATCGTTGTTCGCCCTGACGAACAGTGTCCCGGCGTCCTCGCTGAACCGGTCGACCTCGACGACCGGCGCCTCCTCGGGATCTGTCGGCTCCATCATGCCGTCGCCGCCGTTTTCCATCCCGTTCTCCTCGCCATTCTCCATCCCGTTTTCCTCCCCGTTCTCCATCCCGTTCTCGTCGTCCATGCCACTCTCGTTATCCATCCCGTTCTCTTCGCTGCTACCGCCGTCGTCGTCACCAGTACATCCGGCCACGGCGATCATCGAGGCCCCGACTGCAGCCTGCAGAAACCGCCGTCGCGTGGAATTGCGTTCTACCATTGCGTTCCGACCCTCGACCTATCAGTATAAGTCAATTTTTCAAATTCCAGATAAATTCCGGGGAAACTCGGTTCGAACTCTGTTGGAACTGCATTGAAATTTCGTTGGAACTTCCGGGAGGGTGGCTGGCGAGTCCGTGTGGGGCGGTCCCACGGTCAAGCGGGAGTGACGGCCTCGCCGGTCGGAAACACTACCCTTTTGACCCTCCTGCCGGTAAGCGAGGATACTAATGGGCCGACGCAAGAAAATCGTCCAGGAATGCGAGGAGTTGATGGACAAGCCTGAGAACATTCGTAATATCGCAATCGCGGCACACGTGGATCACGG
>PXSF01000164.1 GCA_003022845.1 Halobacteriales archaeon SW_10_66_29
CGCCGTTAGCGCTGACGTGGGGCAACACCGGGAACTCGCCTGGCGTGGCGTCGTCGCCTTCCTCGACACTGTCGTCGTCGACGACGTGGATCATCGCGACGTACGTGTCGTCGGTTTCGGGCTCGAACGTGACGTCCTCGCCGTTGGAGTCCTGCAGGTCGATCGTCACGTCCTCGTTACTGCCCGAGAGCACGTCACTCGAGCCGACGTACTCCGGCCCGATGAGGTTACCCTCGTCGTCAGTCGGGTGAACGTCGACGGTGTAGAGGACATCGTCGTCGCCAGCCAGACTGGCGTCGAGAGTGAGCTCATCCGTCGCGCCCTGGTAGTTCTGGTCAGCGAAGTCGATCTGACCCTGGAGCACGCTCGCAGCATCGTTGTCGACGACCGCGCTGGCCGTCTGGTCGGAGACTTCGTCTCCGGGTGCGTAGTCGCTGCTCAGGGCATCGACCGGGATGACGTGTGCAACGTGCTCACCGGGGAAGCCGCCAGCGTCCTCGACCGGGACCACGACACCCGAGCCGTCGAGGTCCTCGGCGTCGAAGGTGTCGAGACCCGCGATGGTCAGGTTGTCCCCGTAGGTAACGACGACGGCAGCGTCGAAGTTAGCCTGGACACCGACAGCGACGCCGGGTGCAGTCGCTCCATCCTGGGTAAAGGTGCTCGACGCCGTTGCCTGAGTCGGGAACGAGACGTCACCGACGAGGGCACCATCCTCGACGACTTCAATCTCGTCGGTACCGAGTACGACATCGCTGTCCTCACGGGAGCTGATCTCGAAGGTGTCACCCACTTCGGCGTCGTCCGGGATCGTCACTTCGTAGACGAGTGTAGCCGATCCTCGCGGGTCGTTACCCAGCGTCCCGTACTGGGCGACTACGCGGTCGGTCTCGTTTGCCTTAAACGACGCGCCATCAGGGTCAACGATCTCGGTGTCCGCGAACGCCGGGTCGAACCCTTCGTCGATCGTGAAGCTCTGGCCCTTGTCGAAGGCGACATCGACGGTCACCTCGACGGTGCTACCGGCTTCGGCAACATCCTGCGAAAGGGTGCGTGACGCGTCCACATCCTCCTGGCTCACGACGAGTTCCGTGGTGCCGGCGTCAACGTCACTGTCCTCACGGGAGCTGATCTCGAAGGTGTCACCCGCTTCGGCGTCGTCCGGGATCGTCACTTCGTAGACCAGCGTGGCCGATCCCCGCGGGTCCTTACCCAGCGTCCCGTACTGGGCGACTACGCGGTCGGTCTCGTTTGCCTCAAACGACGCGCCATCAGAGTCAACGATCTCGGTGTCCGCGAACGCCGGGTCGAACCCTTCGTCGATCGTGAAGCTGGATCCTTCCCGCAGCACGACGTCCACGGTCACCTCAACCGTGTCGCCGGGCTGCACTTGAGTTGTTTCGACACTCCGATCGGCCTCTTCAACTGTCTGTGCTGCCGCCGGTGTGATTGCCGCCGCCCCGACGGCAATGACCGACAGTACCATCAACGCGGATAGGGCGATCGCAATTCCCCTGTCCTGAACGGTCTTCTTTTCTTCTATCATAGTTTGTTTTGTATCGACAGAACAGCTGCGTTCCGGCACCCCGCGACCATTTCCCCGCCGGACCGCCCGGCGAGAACGACGGACCGCGGTTGCACGTACTGGCAACTGCCACAATCGGTATGTGTACATTCGTCCCTCTCGGTTCCCTTCATTAAATACTTTTATACACATACTCCTGGCGATACCATTTCCGGGCCCCGGCAGCGGAATCTCCGACCCTCGTGTGGGTCAGGCGCTGCCGTTCAAAAGGTGAAAACGAGTCACCCGACCTACAGTTCCACCCTTACAGGTAAGAGCAATTACCGGACTGCGCGGACTGCGAGCACGCCCGCGACGGCAGCGACGAGCGCGACTACGACCCCGAAGCCGGCGCCGTCGCCGTCGTCCGTGTCGGGTTCGTCCTCGCTGCCGTTTTCGGCACTGTTCTCGCCGCCGTTCTCTGTCCCGTTCTCGGTGCCGTTCTCGCTACCGTTTTCCGTCCCGTTCTCACTGCCGTTTTCGGTGCCGTTCTCTCCGCTGTTCTCGCTCCCGTTCTCGGTACCGTTCTCTCCGCCGTTCTCACTGCCGTTTTCCGTCCCGTTCTCTCCGCCGTTTTCGGCGCCGTTCTCCGTACCGTTCTCACCGCCATTTTCCGTCCCGTTCTCCGTGCCGTTTTCGGCACCATTCTCACTACCGGTTTCCGTCCCGCTCTCACCGCCATTTTCGGCGCCGTTCTCATCGCCGTTCTCGCCACCGTTCTCGCTATCGTCGACGACGGAGATGGTGTCAGTCCCGGCCTGGTTCGCGCTGTCGGTACCGGGCGAGATGTCGAACGTCGCCCCGTCCGCAGCGTCTGCGGGGACCTGCACCTCGTAGACGAGCGTGGCCGAACTCCGCGGGTCGTCACCGAGCTGGCCGTACCGGGCGACGACGCGACCGTTTTCCGCCGCCGAGAACGATGCCCCATCGGCGTCGACGATTGACACGTCGGTGAACGCCGGGCCGAACTGCTCGTCGATCTCGAAGTCCGTCGCCTCGTCGAAGCTCACAGTCACAGTCACAGTCGTCGACTCGCCGGGCGCGAGTTCCGTGCGATCGATGCTCCGGTCTGCGCTACTGTCGGCCATCACGCCGGCAGTCATCATCGCGCCGCCGATCACACACGCAACCAACAGGAGGGCATAGCGATTCATACAGTCGGTCCGAATAGTTCGGGGAACATATATCACTCGGTTCGGCGAGAAATACCCATTAGGTTCGACTGGACTCCGCGAGGTGTCGGTACCGGACAGCAGTCGGTTGGAGCACCGCGTCCGACACGAGACCAGCAATCGAAGGTCCGAACTCGGAACTCGAGTGCTGCGGCTAGAGGCCGTGAAAAAATGAAGAAAGGGCCGCGCGAAGCGCGGTAGTTCTTACTCGAGTTGCGGCACCGGCGTGCCAGTCTCGTACGAGTCGATGATGGTCAGCACGCGGTCGAGGCTGAGTTCACCGCTCTCGTAGTCGTCGATGGCATCCAGCGCACCGTCGAGCGTGGCGACATCGTTGTCGTTGGTGTACGGTTCGTACCAAGGATCGTTGCCGTTGGTGTCGTCCTCTTCGACGGTCAGCGAGCCACTCACACTGTCGTTGTCGCTCGAAACCGTGTGCGTGTAGTCACCGGCATCACTGACGGAGACGTCCTCGAAGGTGACGGTGTCGCTCGCGCCAGCTCCGAGGTTCACCGACTGGGTTTCCGAGACCACGGCGTTTCCGGTACTGTCGTTGACAATCTCGAGTTCGATGTCCTGCGTGCCGGTCAAGTTACCGACGTTCTCGACGTCCACCGACACGTCGAACTCCTCACTCTCGTTGACCGTGGCGGTCTGCGGAGTGAGGTTACTGACCTGGAAGCTACTCTGGAGCGGCTGGGCACCGACAATCACGACGTTACCCTCGACCGTGAAGCCGGTCCGGACCGGCTCGGCGGTCGAACCGTTACCGGTGTCGGCAGAGCCGTACTGGACGGCCGTCAGCCGACGGTAGTCGACGCCGTCTTCGTCGGTCGCCGGCACACGATCCATCGAGTAGTCGCCGTTTTCGTGCTCAGCCTGGCTCCGCAGCAGGTTGAACTCTTCGACGCTCGCGTCGCTGACCACGTCGAGTTTCTTGCTCAGGTCGAGCGACTTCATCTCCTCACCAGTCACCTGGAACTCCTCGATCGTCGTCTCAGGCGAGGTCGAGGTGTCGTTCACGACGAAGTCGAACACGATGTTGTTGACCTGGTTGTTGGCCACAGCCGGATCGTCAGAGAGGTCGTCGAAGCTGTTGATCGGCGAGGCCGTGAAGTTCGGCGTCACCTCGAACGCGGTGGACGCGCCAGGGGCAGTCAGCTCGAACTCGGCAGTCCAGACGAACGTGTTCGGAAGCAGTTCGTCGTCGTTGCTGATGTCACCGCTGATCGAACCGGACTCGAACAAGATCACGCCCACGAAGTCCTTCCGGCTGAAGTCGGTCGCGGACGCGTCGTTGGTCAGCTCTGCGAACACGCCAGTCTGGTTGGTCGGCGGCTCGAACTGACTGCTGTTGTCATTGTCGTCCTCGCGGACGAGGTTGACGTTGGACTCGTCAGATTCCAGCAGCACGATGGCTTCGCCTTCGTCGAGGTCGAAGCCAGCGACGCTCTCGGAGTCACCGGTGTGGACCGTTCCGATGTCACCGCTGCTGCCGTTGGAGACCTTCTCGCCACCGAAGACACCGACGATCTGGCCGGTGAAGTTCTCCGCCTTGTTCGGATCGGCGCTCTGATTGTCGTCAGGCACCGACAGGTCGACTGTGGCGTTGAGTTTGTTGAGGTCCGCGGCTGCGGACTGGTCGCCCGTCTCGACGTAGATCACGTCGACGGAGCCGTCACGCGGCACTACTTGCTCGAACGCGTCGGTCTTGTTGTCGTACTCTTCGATCTGACTCGGATCAGGCTCGTCGCCAGTCTGGCTGAGCGGCGGGTGCAGGCCCCAGTTCGTGATGTTCACGAAGTCGGGCTGGGGGTCGATCGGTTCGATCTGGAAGTCGTTGCTGTTCTGACTTTCCTCGAACGTCAGCTCGTGGTCTTCCGTGACGTAGACGTCCTGGAAGTCAGCGTCGAAGCCGGTCTTCGATGCGATCGCAACGTACTGCACGCCGTCCTGGAACTGCGAGTAGATCCGGTTCAGCGCGTAGGCACCGGAGCCGGTGGTGCCGTCAGTATCCTCGCCGTAGCTGTTGACGAAGCCGGGCGAGTCGACAATGTTCGCACCGGGGAAGCCACTGGAGTCCGACCCTTCGGCGCGGTCGATGGCGTCCAGCAGCGTCAGATTTTCTTCGACAGTACGAACGGCCGGGGCGACATCCAGCGTGTCCGTCGGGACCTGGATGTCCGCCGGGTCCGAGTACTGGATCGAGGAACTCACGGAGTCAGTGTCGTCGAACGCCTTGTTCGGCGGGGAGAACGTGCCCGTGATCCGCGTGAAGTTCTCAGGCGCAGTCTCACCGGCGAGGGCGCGCTGATCGCTGGCGTTGCCGGCAGCCAGCGAGACGTCGAGTGCGTACTCGCCAGGCTCAATGCCCGTGAGGTTGAACTGGAGATCACCGTCTTCGTTGTCGTCGATCACGATGAAGCCGTTGCCCTGCCGCAGATCCGACGTGTTCATCGCCTCGATTTTCCGGACGTCGTCAAAGTTCTCCGAGTTGTGATCGTTTGCCCTGATCTCACTCGCTTCTTCTTCGCCGGCTTCACGGACATCATAATTCTGGTTCTCGATGACCTCCTTGGTCTCGTTGTCGATCAGTCTGACAACGGCCCGGTCACCGGCGACATCCGAATCCGTCGTGTTCAGGTTGGGTGTCGCGTCGTCCAGCGCAGAGATGCCGAGCGTCAACTTGTGCTGGTTGGTCTCGTACCGCGAGGCAGACACGAGCCAGACCGAGGCGTCCTCGACGGGGCTCGTTGTCGCCTTGTTGTAGGCGTGACCCTGGAGCTCCGCCTCACCGGAGATGATGAAGCTCTTCGTCCGGGTCTGGTACACCGAGTTGTCGGACACTGCGGTGAAGTTGAACTCGACTTCCTGGATCACGGAACTGTTCACTTCTAGTGAGACAGTCCCGTTCTCGTCGGTCGCGACCGTCTGCGTCCCTTCGTCACCGTAGAAGCTGTCCTGGTCGGGGTCGACCGGGTTGACACCGACCGAGGAGTTATCCTGATCAGCGTCAACATCGACTTCGACCCGTGCATCGCTGAACTGACTGCCGTCGTTGTCGTCGAACACCGACACGTCGAAGGTGATCGTGTCCTCGCCGTCAGCCAGACCGGACTCCGAACTCTGGACGATGTCGATCTCGCCAGCGCTAATGATCCGCGTCAGGCGAATGTTCCGGTCGGACTGCTGGCTGACGATGCCCTCCACTTCGCCGTCGAAGGCTTCGAACCCTTCGATGCTAGCGTTGAACGTGTAGTTGACCCGCGTTTCTTGCTGGTTGAACTCGATAAAGTACTCGCCACGCTGGCCGGCCTGCTTGTCCGAAGAGGACGTAAAGCCCGCACTTTCGACGTAGGGGTTGTTCGCAGCGAGCGTGTCGAAGTTCTTGAACTGCACCTCGTTGATGATGATTCCCCCAGTGTCGTCGTTGATCACTTTGAGGGTAACGTTCTGATCGTTTTCGATGGGGTTCAGCCGGTCATCGCCGATGTTACCGTCGATGAACGCGTTCCCACCCTCGAAGTTATCAGTAACCTCGTTGATAGCGAAGTCGCCCGAATCGGAAGTTACAGCCGGCCCGGGAGTGCCGTCCCCACTATCTTCGTGGAGTCCCAGTGTCAGGCTGTACGGGCTTTCCCCCTCGTCGGGGTTCGTGATCCCATCGACGGTGACATCGCCACTGCCTGAGGCGAAGTCAGTCGTCGAATCCAGCTCCATGACGAGCAATTCGTCGGTGCCATCACCGGTATTGTCAGCGGTAGCGACGCCGGCAACGGCGATCGAACCGCTAGAGTCGGTGACGCTGACTTCGCTGGCATCAACATTACTCAGGTCAACACCCTCATCTTCTGCGTCAGAGAGGTCCACTGACACGAAGCTGATGTTCTCTCTGGTGTCATCTAGGTTGTAATCAGTTGTGTACGTTGCGCCTACGTGTTCATCGGCGGGGTCGACGTCAACATTGCCGACCACCGATATGTTCCCGTTTTGGGCCGCCACTGGTGCCGCTCCGAACGAAGCGGTCATCGCGACGACCGACAATACCATTATCGCGGCCAGGAACACTGCACGTCCCTTTTCGCGAAATGTTTGTGTCTTGTTATTCATGGTTTGTTTTTTCTGTTACCTATCATTTGGTACGGCAACGTTCTGATCCATTCACAACCCCTCCACGTGAACCGCTTGCGACCAGCCTGCATGGACCGTACTAACTCCGCAGCCATGGGTAGGGGTACGGTTGCAGTTTTCAGAAGCGTGAGTTAAATACTTTGTCCTTTTAGGGGGGTCGCTCCTGTGGGCGGTCTGATGACTGTCTTGCGAAAATGAGGCATAATCTGCCTCTTGCTGGTAGCTACATGTATAGTAAATAACGGTGACTCTGGGACCGCCTGCGTACGCTCAAGCGCACGCGCAAAGATTTAAAATTCTCCTAACGGTAGATTACGTATCTCCTGTATGGGTTCTATTGGGCGATTTTGGACGATGTATCCCGGCCCAGCAGACGCTGCTGGGATCCGATCGCCATCAAACCCTCCAGACCAGCCCAACGTCACTGGCTCGTTCCTGCTGCGGTCATCTCATACTGATTATTATTACTGTTTTCCGGGTCGACCGCACGCAGTACCGCAGTCGACCTCGAAACGACTCACAGTAATCAGTATGAAACGACGGCAACGGGTGCACCAACGCCTTCCGGGCTCGTTTGGACCGCTATTCTGCGTCAGTAGAGTGAGCATACAGCGGACCGATCGCGAGTCGACACCCCCAGTGTGCTGTGTTACTTTTCTGTCAGTAGCTGGCGTGACGCTACGACACCGCCGGTTCGAGCGGGATACGGGAACTCCCACAGAAGGAGAGCGAACAACATGACTATCGCGAGGAGCACTGTTTGCGCATCGGGTAAAGAGGGGTTATTGACACAGTAAGGACAGAGTTCGTGATCGATTCCATATGAGTACCGGGAACGATCACTGGCCGTTCCGTCGTGCGCGTCGACATACCTGACGGTTCCTCCGAGAGTGGTGGAACAACGGCACCGGGGTGGTCCGGCACGAACGAGACCCGGACGTTCATACCCATCCGTTGGGAAGGTGCCACACCTGATCGGAGACGTCGGGGACATGACGGTCGATCCGCTGGATTGCTGTTGCGACCGCGGGGTGACGTTCGTTGTTCGTCCAGAAAGAGGATCCCGGGGTGTGTCTCGAAGTCGAAAAAGTCGTCGTCGTTCGTCAGCAGAATGCGATCGGTTTCGCGGCAGAATTCGAGGACTGTCCGATCCGCATCGCCCAGATCAAGTTCGTCCTGTACTCGAACGACATCGTGCCCTTCCTGATCGAGAATCGTCGTGATCGATCGCTTGATATTCTCGTCGCAACACAGCTTCATGCAGTCTCGGTGAACGATGCCGGCGACGGCTGCTGCTCGCGACTCTCACTGATGCGCCGGTCACGCCGGTCGCGCCACGTCGACATCTCCTCAACATTGTCGTAATAGTACGCCAGCGCACGGTAAACGTCGGCCATGCCCAGATCGAACTCGGTCGCGACCAGTTCTGCGTCCATCCCGTCCTCGTGTACCCACTCCACAATCTGGAGGACACTGATTCGGCGGCCCTCGATTCGGGGCTGACCGCCCATCACGTCCTCGGTCGAAACGATGTCGCTCATACTGGCCCGTAGTTCGTCCACACTCATAAAGGATCGCAGAGCGACGCTGTCGTGTGCCCACACAGCGCCCTCGTCCGCACCTACTTTCGGTACAACTAACTCGCCGTCGCATGTAGGCCGAACCGAGATGCGACTACACGAATACCAGGCGAAGGAGGTGTTTGTCGAGGCCGGCATCCCGGTGCCGGACGCGGAGCTGGCCCGGACCGCCGAGGAGGCCGTCGCGGCGGCCGAGGAGATCGGCTACCCGGTGGCGATCAAGGCCCAGGTACACGTCGGCGGTCGCGGGAAAGCCGGCGGGATCGAACTCGTCGAGACCGAGGAGGAGGCCCGCGAAGCCGCCGACCGGATTCTCGGGATGGATCTCAAAGGGTTCCACGTTGACCGCGTGCTCGTCGAGGACGCCGTCGACTTCGTGAACGAACTGTACGTCGGCGTGACGATGGACCGGGGCGTCGGCCGGCCGGTCGCGATGGTCTCGACCCGCGGCGGCGTCAACATCGAGGAGGTAGCCGAGGAGGACCCCGACGCCATCGCACGCGAGCACGTCGACCCCGCGTTCGGCATGCACGACTTCCAGGCCCGCAAGGCCGTCTACGACGCCGGCATCGACCGCGACGTCGCCGGAGACGTCGCCTCGATCCTCACGACGCTGTACGATCTCTGGGAGGAACGGGACGGCAGCGACGCCGAAATCAACCCGCTGATGGTCACCGCCGACGACGAGGTGATCGCCGCCGACGCCGTGTTCAACATCGACGGCGATGCCCTCTTTCGCCAGCCCGACCTCGCCGAGATGGAGGACGAGGCCGCCGAGGATGACCTCGAGGCGAAAGCCAACGAGTACGGGTTCGACTACGTCCGCCTCGACGGCAACGTCGGCATCATCGGCAACGGCGCCGGCCTGGTGATGACGACGCTGGACCTCGTCGACTACTATGGCGGCGCGCCCGCGAACTTCCTCGACATCGGTGGCGGCGCGAAGGCCGAGCGGGTCGCCAACGCGCTGGACATGGTGTTCTCCGACGAGAACGTCGACGCGGTCGTGTTCAACATCTTCGGCGGCATCACCCGCGGCGACGAGGTAGCGAACGGCATCAACAGCGCCCTCGGACAGTTCGACGACATCCCGAAGCCGGTGATCGTCCGCCTCGCCGGCACCAAAGCGGAGGAAGGCATGGAGATTCTCAACACTGATCTCGTCCAGGTCGAAGCGACGCTCGAAGACGCCGTCCAGGCTGCCGTCGCCGCGGCCGAGGAGGTGGACTCATGAGCGTGCTCGTCGACGAGGACACCCGCGTCGTCGTCCAGGGCATCACGGGCGGCGAGGGCAAGTTCCACACCGAGCAGATGCTGGCGTACGGCACCAGCGTCGTCGCCGGCGCAGTGCCCGGCAAGGGCGGCCAGGAGGTCGCCGGCGTCCCCGTCTACGATACCGTCTCGCGTGCGGCGCGCGAGGAGGATGCCGACGCATCTGTCGTGTTCGTCCCGCCCGCCTTCGCCGCGGACGCGCTGTTCGAGGCACTGGACGCGCCCCTCGATCTGGTGGTCGCCATCACCGAGGGCATCCCGACCCAGGACATGAGCCGCGTCTACCGTCGCCAGCAGGAGACCGACACCTACCTCGTCGGGCCGAACTGTCCCGGCGTCATCACGCCCGGCGAGGCGAAACTCGGCATCCTGCCGGGCAACATCTTCTCCGATGGGTCGGTCGGCCTCATCTCCCGCTCGGGCACGCTGACCTACCAGGTCGTCGACAACCTCACCGAGCGCGGCCTCGGCCAGTCGACCGCCATCGGCATCGGCGGCGACCCGATCATCGGCACGGACTTCATCGACGCGCTGGAGCTGTTCGACGCCGACTCCGAGACCGACGCGATCGTGATGTGCGGCGAGATCGGCGGCGAGGACGAAGAGGACGCCGCCGAGTACATCGACCAGCACGTCGACACTCCCGTCGTCGGCTTCATCGCCGGCCGCACCGCGCCGCCGGGCAAGCGGATGGGCCACGCCGGCGCTATCGTCTCCGGATCGGGCACCGGCACCGCCGAGAGCAAGATCAACGCCCTCGAAAGCGCGGGCGTCCCGATCGGCGACACCCCCGAGGAAGTCGCCGACAGCGTCGACGAACTGCTGTAGACGCGACGAGCGGTTTCACAGCTTTTTTTCGCGTGGCTCGCACACCGTGATCACCCCATGGCCGAGATCAACGAGGAGCGCGTCGCCGACCACAAGGCCCGGCTGCTCGACCGCTACGACGACGTCGAGCGACGCGAGACGGAGTTTCGCATGCCCGACAGCGAATTTCCCGAGCACCGGGAGTACGCCAGAGATGGCTACATCGGTGCGGCCTACGCCTGGATCGTCCGGACGCCCGAGCAGGCACCGCCCCTCTCGGCGTCGATGGCCGAATCCGACGCCGACGACGCCGACCGCGTCCTCTGTATCCTCCACCGCGGCGCGACCCACTGGGATATCCCCGGCGGCGGTCACGAGGGCGAGGAGTCCTTCGCGGAGACCGCTGTCAGGGAGGTCCGCGAGGAGACGGCCATCACCTGCGAGGTGACCGATCTCCTGCTGCTCGAACACGAGGTGACCGTCGCCGACGGCTACGACGACAGGCTGCACACGCTCTGGGCGTACTTCGGCGCCGAGTACCGCGGGGGATCACTCAGCATCCAGCACACCGAACTCAACGGCGCCGCGTGGTTCCGGGAATGCCCTCCCAAACTGAAAGACAATCCCGCCACGCTCGCCGACAAGCAGTTCGAGTGATAGGTTTCAAGCAGTCGGGTGGTTCGGGGAATGAGACCGAGGATTCCGGGTGGCGCGTGCCCGCGAGTGTGCCCTCGCACCGCGAGGGCCACGAGCCGGGACGCGCGAGGGATGAGCACCGCAAGGAGCGAAAGCGGGGTGCGAGCACCGCGAGCACCCCGATGGCGAGCGGCGACGCCGCGAGCCGAGTGACTGAGGAGCGCAGTCGGTTGGGGAGGGTGTGGCCCACGTTTGGGTGGACTGAAAGGGGCCGCTGGGTCAATCCTTCCCGGGCGCCGCAAGCACGCGACCGGCGGGAGCGCGCGCAGCGAGCGGTCGGCCGACCGAAGGGAGGTCGACAATCGCTCGAACGGCGAGCCAAGCGAGTGGAGGAAGCCGACACTGAATGCCGTTACCCACGCTTGACGGCAAGGCCAACTCCCCACCTTAAAATATAAAACCTTATTTGAGAATAGACTATAATGTGAATCACAGATGGGCGACAACGCGCCACGACGCACCGTACCCATCAAACTCGACGTACCAGACGAGCGTCGTGACAGTCTCCATCAGACCAAAGACCAATTTCTCCAGTGTGCAAACCGCACAAGCGAGTGGGCATGGCGCTACGACGACTACTGCATCACCAGCAAGAGCAAAGCCGAGAACGCCCTCTACGACGACTTACGCGAGGAAACTGACCTGACCGCGAACCTCGTCCAGAAAGGAATCCGTCGCGCCATCGAAGCCGTCGATAGCGGCGTTGAAAAACTGACACAGGGCGAGAAAACGAGTCAACCGGAGTTTGACTCCTGGAGTGTTGTCTACGACAAACGCTCTGCGACATTCAACGCCGACCACGCTACGCTCTCCACACCGAACGGGAGAGTCACCGCCGAATACGTCCGTTCGCCTGCAGACGAGCGGGAAGGCACACCGTTTGGTCGGTACTACGAGAGTGATGACTGGGATGCCTCAAGCGCCACACTCCAGTACGACGAACAGGAAGACACGTTCTCCCTGCACGTCACGCTGAAAAACCCGGATTACAAGGTTGACGGAACAGAACGCCAAGAAGTCGGTTCGCCCGACGACCACGACAAGAACGGAACGGTTCTTGGAGTGGACTTGAACGTGACCGGCGCGTTCGCCGTCACCTCCACTGGTGCGTTCATCGGCAGTGCTGACTATCTGACTCACAAACGAAACGAATACGAGCAACGCCGAGGCCGCCTCCAACAGACAGGAACGCGGTCGGCACACCTCACTATCAAATCCATCGGCAGTCGCTTCTCGGACTGGTCGTTGGATTGGTTGCATAACCGCGCCAACGACCTCATCGAAGAAGCTCACGACGCCGGTGCCGATGGCATTATTTTCGAGAACCTCGATTACATCCGCGAGAACATCGCCAACGGCTCGCAGTTCCAGCAGTGGGCGTACAAGAAATTCGTGGAACTGGTCGAATACAAGGTCGAGTCCACGCCGTTGTTCGTGGATTTCGTGAATCCGGCGTACACGAGCCAGCGTTGCTCGCAGTGTGGGTTTACCCACGAGGATAACCGCGACGACAAGCGATTCGCGTGTCAGGACTGCGGGTACGAGGTAAACGCGGATTACAACGGTGCAAAGAACATTGCGAACCGATACTGTGGCTATATCCATCGCGGGCAGAAGTCTCGCGGTGGATGGGCCACCAGTCAACTGGCCCTCAAGTCAGGGACGTTGAACGTGAACGGCGACTACACGCCTGCCGAATTGCTCGGCTAGAACGGGAGTCCACTGACAAGCTTCGGGGCTGCCCCCGAGGTTGTTGACTCCAACCCCAGTCCCAACAGTTAACGCACAGCAGGACCCCACAGCAACCAATGACAGCCGAGGCAGACCTCGTCCTCACGGACGGACACATCCACCCCCTCACAGGTGACGACCCCGGCCCGTTCGAGGCAGTCGCGGTCCGGGACGGCCGGATCGTCCGACTCGACACGAGCTACGAGATCGAGTTCCTGGAAGGCGTCGAGACCGACGTCGTCGACCTCGACGGCCGGACCGTCCTCCCGGGGTTCATCGACGCTCACACCCACATGGAGGTGATCGGCCAGTACGAGCGCGAGGCCGACCTCACGGAGGCCGACTCCCCGGAGGACTGCATCGACCGCCTGGCAGTTCTCCGCGACGATCCCGGCCGCGGCCGCGAGGGCACCGACGAGTGGATCCTCGGCTTGGGCTACGACGAGAGCCGCTGGGGCGGCGACTACCTCACCCGCGACCACCTCGACGAGGTCAGCACCGACCGCCCTGTCGTCGCCGTCCGTGAGGACATGCACGTCGCCTCCGTCAACAGCGTCGTCCTCGACCGCCACCGCGACGAGATGCCCCAGTCGCAGGTCCGGACCGCCGGGGGCGAACCCACGGGCGTACTGGTCGAAGACGCCGTCGGCGTCGTCCGCGAGCACAGCAGCGCCGACCCCGAGACCACCCGCGAGTACATCCAGGCGGCACAGGCGTACGCCAACCGCCGCGGCGTCACCGCCGTCCACGACATGGTCCGGCAGTCCCACGCCCCCCGCGTCTACCGCGATCTCGACGCCGAGGGCAGCCTCACTCTCCGGGTCCGCCTCAACTACTGGTCGGACCACCTCGACGCCGTCCTGGAGACCGGCCTCCGGACGAACCACGGCAGCGACCGCGTCCGCACCGGCGCCATCAAAACGTTCACCGACGGCAGCATCGGCGGCCGCACCGCCCGCCTCTCGGCCCCGTACGCCGACGCCGGCGAGGGCGATGCCCCGCCGGACGAGCGCGGCGACTGGGTGGTCGATCCCGACGCGGTCGCCGACCTCGTCGCGCGCGTCGACAACGCCGGCCTCCAGGTGGCCGCCCACGCCATCGGCGACGAAGCCTCGAGCGGCTCGCGGCGGCGGACGTCGTCGTCTCGGCCCAGCCCAACTTCCTGAAGTGGGCCCGCGAGGACGGGCTGTACGCGGAGCGCCTCGGCGACGAGCGCCGACTCGACTCGAACCGCCTCGGCGCGCTGCAGGACGCCGGCGCGACCCTGGCTTTCGGCAGCGACTGCATGCCGCTCGATCCGCTGTTCGGCGTCAACCAGGTCGTCACCGCACCGTCGCCCGAGCAGGCGCTGTCGGTGACCGACGCGATCCGGGCCTACACCGCCGGCGGGGCCTACGCCGGCTACGACGAGGACCGTCTCGGGAGTATCGAGGTCGGCAAATGTGCCGACTTCGCCGTACTCGCAGAATCGCCCTGGGAGAGCGACGACATCGCCGATATCGACGTCGAGATGACCGTCGTCGGCGGCGAACTCGTTTACGACGGGCGCGAGGATTGACCGCCTCCGCCGCGTAACGCGGAGGAATCACTCCCCGCCTTCCGCGGGCCCGCCACCCTCGCGCGGGGCATCCTCCTCGCCGCCTTCGGCGGTGACGCTCCCGGCGGCGGTCGCGCTCTTGCCAGCCCCAGAGTCGCCGCCGTCCCCGCTACCGCCGGCCGGCGCGGTGAAGCCGCCGAGCCGCCGCGAGACGTACGTCGCGACAGAGTCGGTGCCCAGCCAAAGCCGGAGGGTGCCGAGGATGCCGATCGGCACGTACAGCACGAAGATGACGAAGATGATGCCGGCGTAGAACTCGCCGTGGCCGGTCATGAACGCGTCGAGGGCGCCGCTGATCGTCAGGTCGCCGCCGATCGTCGTCTCCAGGATGCCGCCCGGGAGGAACTCCGCCAGGAACGGCTGGAGGCCGCCGCCGCTGCCCCCGCGGGCGAGGAACTCCTCGATCCCCTCGAGGAAGATGTACCCGAAGAAGGGGCCGGCGAGCGTGCCCAGGCCGCCGATGATCGCGGCGACCAGGGCGAACCCGGTCACCAGGAAGAAAAACGCCGCGTCGGGGTTGACGCTGCCGCGGTAGGCGACCAGCAGCGCCCCGGCGACGGCGCCGAAGAAGGCGCTGATCATGAACGCGCCGAGCTTGAACTTGAACGTGTCGTAGCCGATCGCCTTCGCGCGCTCCTCGTTTTCCCTGATGGCGATCATCACGCGCCCGAACGGCGAGTGGATGATCCGCTGCATCGCCAGGTAACAGACCAGCACGACCGCACCGATGGCGAAGTAGGAGGCGACGATCGCCCCCAGGTTCTCGTTGTACACCAGCAGATCCCCGAAGTTGATGCCCAGGATCGCGTCGTCGCCGAACACGCCCGTCTCCACCTGCAGCGGATCGACGAACG
Source organism: Halobacteriales archaeon SW_10_66_29 (assembly GCA_003022845.1). Lineage (GTDB taxonomy): Archaea > Halobacteriota > Halobacteria > Halobacteriales > Haloarculaceae > Halovenus. Next base: position 15,405 of record PXSF01000164.1, read on the forward strand.
GCACGCCGAGTTCGGGGTTGAACTCGGCCGGCGTGTTGATCCCGTCGCTGGGGTCGGACTGCCCGGGCGTCAGCCAGTCCCAGTTCCGCGAGGCGACGTACATGATCTCTGCGAAGCCCAGCGTGATCATCGCGAAGTAGACGCCCGAGAGCCGGAACGAGACGAGGCCGATCAGGAACGCGACGACGACGGCCAGCAGCGCGCTGACCAGCATCAGCGTCATGAACGACAGCCCGCCAGGAAGCAGCGGCAACTGGCCGTTGGCGCCGAGCACGACGGTGTAGGCGCCGATGCCGAAAAAGGCGGCGTGGCCGAAGGATAGATAGCCGGTGTAGCCGCTGATGAAGTCAAAGGACATCGCGAACAGCCCCAGCCAGAGCACGACGAGCATCGTCTGCAGCCGCGGCAGCAGCATCTCGGCGGGCAGGCCGAACTGCCCGACGAGCACGTCGTACAGGAACGGGTAGACGATGAAAAACGCCACCACGGCGATGTGGATCGCGTGATCCCGCAGGTACCCGCCGACCCACGGCGCGAGCGCACCGCCCTCGTCCGCCGCGTCCGGCCTGGCAGCGTCGGTGCTCATCCGTGATCACCCTGCCCTTCGACGCCGAACAGGCCGCGCGGCTGGAGGATCAGCATCACCACGAGGATGCCGAAGATCATCAGGTCGTCGATGCCGGTAAACGTGATCGCGCCGGTCTGGAACGCCCAGGTGCCGAAGGCGTCGATCATCCCCACGAGCAGGGAGGCGACGACCGTCCCCTTGAACGAGCCGAGGCCGCCGACGATCACGATGACAAAGGCCGGCAGCAGCACCGCCAGCGCCAGCGGGACGCTCACGCTCCACAGCGGGTCCCACATCAGGATCACGCCCGCCGCGCCGGCGATGCCCGAGCCGATGGCGAACACGACGGTGAACGTCTGCTTGACGTTGATGCCCAGCGCCGCAGCCATCTCCTCGTCCTCGACGCCGGCGCGGACGAACAGCCCGTAGCGCGTCCGGTTGAGAAACGCCCAGATGGCGACGACGGTCACGACGCCGAGCAGTATCTCGAGGACGTGGATGTTTTCGAACCGGATGAGCCCGATGTCCGTCGCGCCGCGCAGCGCTGTCGGCACCGTCTCCAGGCGGGGCGTCTCCCAGCCGAAGCGGTACTGGCCGTTGTTGATCCCCTGGAACTCCACGAACATCCGCATGAACTCCTCGAGGGTGATCGCGATGCCGAAGGTGAGCAGGATCTGGAAGATCGGCGGGTACTCGTAGAGGCGCCGGACCAGGCTCACCTCCATGACGGTCCCGATCAGGGCCAGCACCAGGAAGATGGTCAACATCACCAGCAAAAAGACGACGACCACCATCGCGAACCCCATTTCGGCGGCGCCAACCGCCAGGATCAGCCCGCCGGCCATGTAGGCGCCGTACATCGTAAAGGCGCCGTGGGCGAAGTTGATCACGTCCATCAGCCCGAAGATCAGCGTCAGGCCGCTGGCGATCATCACGTACAGGCTCGCTTTCGCCAGCCCCTCGATCAGCACCGCGATCAGCCGGCCGGGCGAGGTGAACAGGTCCAGCAGATCGCCGAGGATCAGCAGGTGCTCGATCATGCCGACAGATGCCTCCTGAGCCGCTCGTCCCCGGCCGTGACGTCGGCCGTCTCGCCCGAGTCGATGATCGTGCCGTGGTCCATCACGTAGAACCGGTCGGCGAGGTCCAGCGCGAGGCTGAGCTTCTGCTCGACCAGCAGGATCGACACCTCCTGGGACGCCGACAGCAGTGCCCGACCGACGTCGGAGACGATCTGTGGCGCCAGCCCCTCGCTGGGCTCGTCGATCAGCAGGAGGTCGTTATCGCCGATCAGCCCCCGGGCGATGGCAAGCATCTGCTGTTGCCCGCCCGAGAGCGTCCCCGCGCGCTGGCCCTGCCGCTCGTGGAGGATCGGGAACGTGTCGTAGGCCGTCCCGAGCGCCTCGTCGACGTCGGTGGCGTTCGGCACCGCGGCCCGGAGGTTCTCCTCGACGGAGAGCCGGGCGAACATCCGCCGGCCCTCCGGGATCCAGCCGATCCCCGCCTCGGCGACCTCGTGGGTGTCCTTGCCAACGAGTGACTCGCCCCGGAACCGGACGTCGCCCGACCGTGGCGGCGTCAGCTGCAGGATCGACCTGATCGTCGTCGTCTTGCCGACGCCGTTGCGGCCGAGCAGGGCGACGACCTCGCCCTCGGTGACCTCCAGGTCGACGCCCTGGAGGATGTGGCTCTGTCCGTAGTACGTCTGGACGCCCTCGAGTTCGAGAAAGCTCATGACGTGTCTCCGGTAGTGGTCATGCTGTTTCCCCCTCGGCACCCTCGCCGGCCCGTTTGGCCCGTTCCTTCTGGAGGTCGCCGGCCTCGTAGCCGCCGAGGTACGCCTCCTGAACGTCCGGGTCGCCACGGATGTTCTCGGGGACGTCGTCGGCGATGACCGCGCCCTG
>PXSF01000165.1 GCA_003022845.1 Halobacteriales archaeon SW_10_66_29
CGAGCAGCGACTCGCGGAACTGGCCGACGAACTCGACGCCGAGTACGGGGTCGAGGCGATGGGCGTCCCGACGGACGTCCGCGACGAGGACGCCGTCGCGGCGCTGATCGAGGAGACCGTCGCGACGTTCGGCGGGCTGGACGCCCTGATCAACAACGCCGGCCTGGCGCGGGGCAGCGACGTCGCCGAGATGACCACCGACGAGTACCGGACGATGCTGGAGACGAACGTCGACGGGGTGTTTTTCGCGACGCGGGCGGCGATCCCCCACCTCGTCGAGAGCGGGGGCCACCTCGTGTTCGTGGGGAGCTTCGCCGGGCAGTACCCCCGGCCGTTCAACCCCGTCTACGCGGCGACGAAGTGGGCCGTCCGCGGGTTCGCCCTGTCGATGGAGGCCAGCCTCGGCCCCGAGGGCGTGGCCGTGACCGTCGTCAATCCCTCCGAGGTGCGCACGGAGTTCGGTAGCGCGCTCGGCGAGGCGTTCGAGGAGCGGTTCGACCCCGGCGAGGCGACCGAACCCGACGAGGTGGCTGCGGCCATCGGCTTCGCCGTCCGCCGGGACGGCTCGACGGTCAGCGAGATCGACGTCTACCGCCGGGACAAGCTCGGCTTCTTCTGATACTGACTGTTGTGAGTCGTTACCGCCGGGGAGTCACAGTTCGTGGGCTTCAGCCCGCGAACCAACCGTTCACGTGAGGTGGTCACGAAAATAATCACAACAATCAGTATGAGCGTTCGTCCTGCCGGCCCGCCGGCTGTCGGCTGGTCCAGGTGCGGCGCCGTCCGGTCGACCCGGTGCGGGGTTGGTGACTGTCGTCTGCATGGTGTTCACACACTACGTGCTCTCGCGGGACGCCGATTTAACTGTTTTTTCGCCGTCTCTAGCCCTGCTTGTTGTGTCCATACCACAATGGAATGGGGCTCGTCGTATCGTGCCACGACCGCCATTCACGGCTCGTGTTTTCCGACAGGACGACGAACTGACAGCCCCAGTCGCACGGCGACACGACGACTGTGCAGTTCTCCCGTGCGTCGCGAGTGCCGGGTCAGCCGCTCGTGGCCGTCTCTCAAACAGCCGTTTGAGCCTGGGGTAGTTTATACTACGTACCCGTTGTGGGTTCGACTATGCCAGAGCGAACGGTGTGGGCGATCGCCCTCCTCACGCTGGTCGTCGGCGCAGTCCTCGGGGCTGGGTTGGCGACGAGTGTGCTCGACGACGGTTCAGACGAACAGAATCCGAACGATCCGACCGCGACGGGCCCGTCGGCTGACAGACTCGACCCCGCGCTGTTGCTGGCGAACGAGTCGTCAGTCGAGCAGTTCGGCACGACCGAGGCGTTCAAGGAGTACGTCCGGGCGGGCCAACAGCAGGACGGCCGGATCAGGGTGCGGGACCCGCAACCAGGGAGGGTCGTCGAGGACGAAGCCATGGAGGACGGCGGGAACGGCAACGGCGACGGCGCGCGCCGGGGCGGTGACGACGGCGGTGCACCCCAATCCTCCGCCGACGCCACCAACTCCGCCGGGATAAGTGGGAGCGTCACGAGTGATGGTCCCGACCGCGTCGGCGAGACGAACGTCCAGGTCGAGGGGTTCGACGAACCCGACGTGGTCAAGACCGACGGCGCGAACTTCTACTACTCGCCGGTCGTCGGCGGCCACCACCCGCGGCCGGTGATCGAGGACGACGACCATCGGCGGTCCGAGGAACCCGATCCCTCGACGCACGTGATCGACCTGAGTGAGCCAGCCGATCCGGCGGCGATCGCGAACGTGGACGCGAGCGGGCGGATGCTCCAGACCGGCGACACGCTCGTCGTCTTCGAGCAACGCGAGAGCCGGATCGTCGGCTACGACGTGAGCGACCCCGCGAACCCGGTCGAGTCCTGGAGCCAGCCGCTGGAGGACCGGCTCGTGACCGCCCGCGAGAGCGGCGGCCAGCTGTACGTCGTGACCGAGACGCCCGTGGGCTACGAGACGGGCTGCCCGATCGAGCCGCTGGGCGAGGACCACGCCGTCGACTGCGGTGACGTCTACCGGCCGGGCGTCCAGACGTCGGCGGAGGCGACCTACACCGCGTTCAGCATCGACGCCGCCTCCGGGGCCGTCGAGGACTCCGTGAGCTTCGTCGGCACCGGCGACGACACCGTCGTCTACATGGCCGAGGGCTCGCTGTACCTCACCTACACGACGGGGCTCAGCGAGGCGGACCTGCTGGCGTCGTGGGTCACCGACACCGACGCGTTCCCTCAGCACGTCAAGGACCGGGTCGCCGAGATCAACGGCTACGATATCTCCGAGCGCTCCAAGCAGCGCGAGATGGGGATGGCGATCGAGCAGTGGCTCCGGTCGCTCTCCGAGGAGGAGCGCGAGGGGATCGAGCGGGACCTCCGCGGGGGGTTCGAGGAGTACAGGGCCGACCACCAGGAGGAACTCGTCCAGACGAGCGTCGTCCACGTGGCCGTCGAGGACGGTGACCTGCGCGTCGGCGAAACCGGCACCGTGCCGGGCGAGCCGCTGAACCAGTTCGCCCTCGACAAGTACGAGGGGACGCTCCGGATCGCCACCACCATCCCGCGGGCCGGCGACGCGGAGAGTACCAACCAGCTCCACGTCCTCGACAGCGAGACGCTCGCCGGGGAGGACAAGGTGACGGGGATGGGCAAGGACCAGCGGATCTACTCGGTGCGCTACGTCGGCGATACGGCCTACCTCGTCACGTTCCGCCAGGTCGACCCGTTCTACGTGGTCGACTTCGAGGAGCCGCGGGATCCGGAGCTGCTCGGCAAGCTGAAACTGCCCGGCTTCTCGAACTACCTGCACCCGGTCGACAACCAGACCGTGCTCGGGATCGGCAAGGAGGACCGCCACGTCAAGGCCGCGCTGTTCGACGTGAGCGACCCGACCACCCCCGAGGTGGGCGACGACCTGAAGCTCGACGAGCACTTCTCGGCCATCGACGAGTCACACCACGCGTTCATGATGGACCGCGAGCACGGCGTGTTCTTCCTCCCGGCGGAGAACACGGGTCTCGTGGTCGACTACACCGGCGGCGAACTCGAGGTGGTCAAGGAGGTCCGCGCTGACGCGCCGGTTTCCCGCGCACGCTACGTCGACGACTACCTGTACGTCTTCGCCGGCAACGAGATCATCGTCCTCGACCAGACCGACTGGACGCGGGAGACGACGCTTTCCGTCGGCGAGTAACAGATCGCCGGCACTGAGATCCGTCTTTTTGCGCTCTGCCGAACCACGAACCGGTAGCTACTGACTTCCCAGCCACCGCGTTTCTGCCGACGACGCGACACCACCCCTGGCGGACTGAAAGGGCGAGGCGCGGTCGCGGAACGAAGTGACGCTGAGCGGGCTCTATCCGAGCGAGCGGCAGCGAGCGAGGATATCCTGCTCAGCGGGCGCGACCGCGCCGAGGGCTTTCCACATCACATCCTGAGGAACGATCGCATTCTCAGTTCCCTCCCGAAAGACAGTTCCCTGGCGTCCGACCACGGCCCATGGGCGGACAGCAGATATCGAGACGCCCGACCTCCCCGCGCTGCACGGGATCGCGGAGCGTGCTGCGTGACGCGAGTGCTCAGGGAGAACGTGCCGCGACGCCGGCGGCGATCCGGTCGAGCCCCTCCTCGAGTTCGTCCAGCGAGGCCGCAAAGGAGAGCCGCAGGTTGCCCTCGCCGGCGTCGCCGAACCCGCTTCCGGGGGCAAGCACTACGCCGTGCTCGCCCAGGAGGTATTTCGCGAAGGCGAGCGAGTCGGTCACGCCCTCGGGGTCGAGGAACGCGTAGAACGCGCCGTCGGGTCGCGGCGCGGTGAGGCCGTCGATGCCCGCGATGCGCTCGACGACGTAGTCGCGCCGCTCCTCGAACGCGTCGTACATCTCCTCGAACGGCTCCTGTGGCCCGGTCAGCGCGGCGATGGCGGCGTTCTGTGCGACGCTGGAGGCGCAGGCTGTCGTCGACTCGTGGATCTTCACCACCTCGTCGATGACCGTCCGGTCGCCGGCCAGCCAGCCCAGCCGCCAGCCCGTCATCGCGTACGTCTTCGAGCAGGAGCCGACCGTCAGCACGTGCTCGGGATGGCCCGTCAGCGCCGCGATGCCGCGCGGGTCGCGGTCGTAGGTCAGCCCCGCGTACACCTCGTCGGCGATCACGTAGGCCCCGCAGTCGGCGGCCGCCTCGACGACCGCCCGGATCGCCTCGGGGTCGAACACCTGTCCCGTCGGGTTCGACGGCGTCGTGAGCACGACGGCCGCGGTGTCGGCGCCCATCTCCGCGATCAGCCTGTTGGCGTCCAGCCCGTAGCCGGTCTCGGCGGGCATCGGCACCTCGACCGGGCGGCCGTCGGCCAGCAGCGCCTGGATCTCGTAGTTCGGCCACGCCGGCCCCGGGAACAGCACGTCCTCGCCGGGTTCGACGACCGACAGCGTCGCCAGGTGCAGCGCCTCCATCCCGCCGACGGTGACGACGATCTCGTCGGGGTCGTGCTCGACGCCGTAGTCGGCCGCCATCGCGTCGCTGATCGCCTTGCGGCACTCGGGCGTGCCCGCGTTCGGCGTGTAGTGGGTCGCGCCTTCCCTGGCCGCCGCTGCGGCCGCGTCGATCACGTGCTCGGGCGTGTCGAAGTCCGGCTCGCCCACCTCCAGACGGACGAGATCCCGATCCGTCGACTCCGCCAGATCGTACATCACGCGGATCGACGACCGCTCGGCGCGTCGCACCCGGGCTGTCGGCTCGTGCATGGCCGTATCTGGGGCGCTCGATCCGTAAATCGTTGGGTTCCTGTCACTCGCTGAGACGTACGTGAACGTCACCTGGAAGCGAGTAATAGCAGAACATGTCAGAAAATATAGCCCTGGGAGGATTCGAACCTCCGTCGTAGCCCCCAGAAGGCTACATGATTGGCCACTACACCACAGGGCTTCGCGTGCCAGTGTACATGCCGATTGTACTTATGCGTGTCGTATACGAACTGGTGTTCAATCCTGGGGCCGGGGTTGCTCGAAGTGTTCCCGGCGGTGACAGTTCGCACAGAGCAGACGGCACTTCTCGATTTCCTGGCGGATCTCGGGCTTCGGATACCTGTCGGAAACCAGGTTCGCGACGGTGTCACGTTTCTCCCCGTTGCAGTGGTGGAACACCAGACAGCGTGGATCGGTTTCAGAACAGCGGCTGCACCCGTTCCGTCGCTTGTACTGATCGAGCCAGCAACGAAGCTCCGGTTTGTCACTTCGCCCGTCACCGTCTTCGCCGTGTTCCTTCCTGTGACAGTTCGCACAGAGTATCTCACACTTCTCGATTTCTTCCTGAAGTGGCTCTGTCCCGTATCCGTAGGTGATCATCTCCCCGACCGCCATCTCCTTCGCGTCGGGGTTTCTGTGGTGAAAGTCGAGCATGGCAGGGTCCATACTGTCACAGTCCCGGCACCCGATCGACCGTTTTCGATCGTTTGCCCATGCCCGAAGGCGCGCCCGCCGGTTGAGTGTCCGCTCGGTATTCTGCTCGACGTTGCGGTAGTGCCATCGCTGATCGACGCTCAGCTCCTCCCATACCATCCCCGCTGGCAGTTCCACGTCGTCCGGCTTTGGCTCAACGCGCGATCCAGTGGACGGGTTCGTCTCCAGCCCGGCTTTCTCCTTGGCCTCGTTCCATCCGCCGACGATCCGGATGATCGTCGACGAACTCGGCGCCAGCCCCAGTTCCTCGTACTCGGCTTTCGTCGGCGACTTCCCCAGCCGTTCGGCAGCCTCGCGGAGCGCATCCAGACACTCGGTCTTCGTCCGCTGCATGGTCGGTTCCACGACCGAGCAGCACCTAAAGTACGTCCGTACAGTGAAACTGAACGTTTAAACAGGAAGGCGAATGGGTCAGAGTGACGTTCCAATCACCGCCCCTGTTCTATCTCGCGGTAGGTTTTGACCCGTTCCTCGAAGTCCTCGACGGAGTCCTGACCTTCCCGCTGATCGTCATTTCGTGCGGTGTGTTACCTATTAGTAGGCCGCGTCTGTACAGGTTGCACATGCGCGCAGCACGGCTGAACGAGTTCACACACGACATGGCGAACGGGCTGTCAATCGAGGACGTCTCCCGGCCGGCGGCCTCGGCCAGCGACGACGTCGTGATCGAGATCGACGGCGCAGGCTGGTGCCAGACGGACAACCACATCATCGAGGGGATGTGGGAGCCGTACGTCGGCAAGCCGCTGCCGATGACGCTGGGCCACGAGAACGCCGGGACGGTCCAGGCGGTCGGCGACGAGGTGACGGTCGTCTCGCCGGGCGACCAGGTGATCTGCCATCCCGTCCAGACCTGCGGGACGTGCCGGCCCTGTCGGCAGGGCGAGACGATGTACTGCGAGAACAGCGCGTTCAACGGGCTGACGGTCAACGGCGGGTTCGCCGAGGAGATGGTCACGAACGAACGGGCGGTGATCCCGCTGCCCGACGGCGTCGACCCGACGGAGATCGCCCCACACGCCGACGCGGGGATCACTGCCTACCATGCCGCCAAGAAGGCCGTCAACGAACTCAACCCCGGCGACGCTGTCGTCGCCATCGGGATCGGCGGCCTCGGCCATATCGGGCTCCAGTGCGTGGACGCGATGAGCGCGGCGGACATCGTGGCCGTCGATATCAAGGAGTCCGCGCGGAACTTGGCCGAAGACCTCGGCGCGGACGTGACGGTCGATCCGACCAGCGAGGACATCGGCGAGGAGGTCGAGGCGTTGACCGACGGGACCGGCGCAGAGCAGGTGCTGGACTTCGTCGGGAGTGACGAGACGACGGCGATGGGGCCGGAGATCTGTGCGGCCGGCGGCGACCACCACGTCATCGGCTACGGCGAGCACGTCCACGAGCCCGCACAGGCGTTCGTTGACGGTGAGTTTGCCTACCGCGGGACGCTCGTCGGCCGCTACGCCGAACTCCAGGAGCTGGTCGCGCTGGTCGAGCGCGGCGACGTGGACCTGCACACCTCGCGGTACGAC
>PXSF01000166.1 GCA_003022845.1 Halobacteriales archaeon SW_10_66_29
CGCCGGGCAGGGTTCAAACGACACGCCGGCGATCACGTCCGCCAGTACGTCGAGCACCGCGTCGCCGAGACGGACGGGTAAGCGGCTGCCGCTGTCCGAGGGCGCGACCGCCGCCGCTGCTGGCGGACCGGTAGCGGGTGCCCGTTGCGACCAGCTGTCGACGAGCACGGTTCCGATCCCTTATTTAGCGGAGACGATTGATACCGGGATCTATCGGGGAGTTGATTGGATACGTTCGAGGAACGTCAGCGGGAGTGTGGCCTGGAGTGGGCGGTCGATCATTCCGGACAGTTATGTGTGGCATGCTGGATACGTCCACGGAACGCCGGTCGGAAATCCGGTGGCACAAACGCCCGGAAGCCTCGGTAGCGCGACGAAGATTCGAGGTCCGGTGAGGGTTCGCGTCCCGGCGGCCCCAACTATCAGAAAGTTCAACAAACGAACCGATGGCCCGCCGTCGAACGCCGATCCGGATGGCGTCGCGGCGCGAGACCCGGACGTATATCGAACGACATATTTAATAGATTCAGACAATAACTGCTAGCTGGACATTACCAATGTACGACCTGACAGGATTTCAGCGTGACCTGCTCTACGTGATCGCCGGTCGCGACGAGCCCCACGGGCTCGCGATCAAGGAGGAACTGGAGGAGTACTACGAGAAGGAGATCCACCACGGCCGGCTGTACCCGAACCTCGACACGCTGGTCGACAAGGGGCTCGTCGAGAAGGGCCAGCGCGACCGCCGGACGAACTTCTACAGCCTGACCCGTCGCGGCCGCCGCGAGATCGAGGCCCGCCGCGAGTGGGAAGACCAGTACGTCGACCTCTGATTCGGCCGAGGGGGACACCGCCGCACACCCGCCGTGGTAACTTACTTGTGCACAGCGTCGTCCACGTACTGTATGGATCGAGACAGCGCGGAGCCGCAGGTAACGGAGCTCCCGGGCGACCGAGCGGAGACACTCGTCGAATACCACCACGACCACGCCGCAACGTCGACGTACGTCTGTGAGTTCGTCTGGGATCACAGCGAGCCTGCGATCGGTCCCTTCTGTACCGACGTCGACGGCAACGTCCTCATGGATTTCACCGGCCACGTCGGCGCCAGCCCGCTGGGGTACAACAACCCGAAGATCCTGGATCCCCTCTCGGAGTTCGACCTCGTCGACCCGCTGAAGATCGCCGGCCAGGACTTCTACCTGCCGGCGCGGGGCGCCCTGGCGGACGCCGAGATCCCGGGGCCGGCGGACCTGATGGCCCGGCTGTCCTCGATCTCCAGCCAGTACGACATGGACACCGTCTTCCTCTCGAACAGCGGCGCCGAGGCCGTCGAGAACGCCCTGAAGATCGGCTTCGACCACACCCACGGGAAGTACACGATCACGACCCAGGGGGCGTTCCACGGGCGGACGCTGGGCACCCTGTCGCTGAACCGCTCGAAAGGGAAGTACCGCAAGCGGTTCCCCGAGATCCACGGCGTCGAGGACATGCCGTACTGCACCGACCGTGCCTGCACCCGCGACACCTGCGACTGCGGCTTTTTCTTCGACGACACCTCCACCCTGCGGCGGATGCTCGATCCCGACACCGGTTACGTCACTCCCGACGAGGTGGCCGCGCTGGTGCTCGAACCGTTCCAGGGCGAGGGCGGCTACCGCCCGCCCAGCGGGGCGTTCATGGACGAGATCGCCGACCTCTGTGGGACATACGATGTGCCGCTAATCGCCGACGAGATCCAGTCCGGCGTCGGCCGCACCGGCGAGTGGTGGGCCGCCGACCACTACGCGATCGAGCCCGACGTGATCACGGCCGCGAAGCCGCTGCGCGTCGGCGCGACCATCTCCCGCGGGGAGGTGTTCCCCGACGAGCGCGGCCGCCTCTCATCGACCTGGGGCGCCGGCGACATCATCGCCACCGCACAGGGCGTCGTGACGCTTGACGCCATCGAGGAGTACGACCTGCTGGACAACGCGACCGAGCGCGGCCGCCAGATGCTGGAACTGCTCGAGGACGCCGACCTCCCCGGCGCCGTCGACGTCCGCGGGACGGGCCTGATGCTCGCCGTCGAGTTCGGTTCCGCTGACCGCCGCGACGACGTCCAGGAGCAGGCGTTCGCCGACGGCTTCGTCACGATCGGCTGCGGCGAGCGCACGCTGCGCCTGCTCCCGCCGCTGGACGTCACCGAACGGGAGATCGAACTCGGCGCCGACCTGCTGACCGACGCCGCCTACGCCGTCGACTGATCTGGGCCGCTGTCTTATACGGTTGTTCGTGACTATCCGAGATACTGGACAGTCACGGTGACGCCCGGAGCAGCGCCGTCCGACAGCGGTTCGTACGGACGGTCGACCTGTCCCGGCCCGGACTGCGTGAACCCGAAGCGCTCGTCCCCGTTTGTGTCGTGGTGGACGACGATGCGGACGTCCGTATCCTCCGTCAGTTCCGCGTTCTGTACCGGGATGACCACGTTCTCGTGAGTCCCGGGCGGGAGATACCCCGTGTGGCCCAGCAGCTGGCCATCGATCCCCTCGCCGTCGGAGTCGTCGTAGACCGCGACGAACCCGCCCTCGGAGAGCTCGACCGACTCGACGTTCGAGATCCGGTCGCCGTCGGTGACGGCGAACTCGGCCGAGACGGAGGCGACGGGGCTCGACAGGAGGACGACGGCGAGGTAGGCGACCCCCAGCATGATCGCGGCGTGTTTCGCGCCGTCCCGCAGCGATCCTTCGCCGAGCTGGCCGGCGATGAAGCCGGCAAAGACCGCCTGCAGCAGCGCGGCGTGGAAGAACACCAGCGTGTAGGCGGCCTGGTTGACGTCGCCGAAGCGGCTGAACGCGTCGGGGCTGGCCCCCAGGCGTGCGACGTCGCCGCCGCTGGGTGTCGGCACCGTCTCGGGGAGCGCGGGGACGAGCACCTCGTTGACGGCGGCGATGATCACCAGGAAGACGGCGAAGGAGACGTAGATGACCACGAGGTAGGTGAACATCTGCCGGCGGCGCTGCTCGCGGAGTTTGACTTCCGACCGGGCCTGCTCGGAGGCGATGCGGAGCACCGGCCCCATGTCGCCGCTGGCGCGCATGGCGTTCGTCAGCAGCGTCACGACGCGGGTGATCGCCGTGGTCCGGACGCGGCGGCCAAAGCGGATCAGGGCGTCGTCGACGTTGGCGCCGTACTCGACGTCGCGCCAGACCCGCTGGACCTCCGGCGTGAGCACGCCGAGGTCGCTGCCCCGGACCCGGTCGAGACCCTCGACGACGGACATGCCGGCCTCGTTGAGGCTCGCCAGCCGTTCGAGAAACTCCGGCGTCGATGCCTCGATGCGGTCGATCCGCCGCTTGTACAGCTCCCGGACGACCGCGTACGTCGCCAGCACGAACAACAGCGACTGGACGAGGTAGTCGTCGACCATGCGGACGGCAACGCCGTCGGCCTGGAGCGCGGCGGGCAGCCGGACGGCGATCACCGCGAGCGCGACCGGGACCGTCAGCCACAGCAGCTTCGCCGGGTCCCAGAGGAACGCCCGCAGCGGGCTCCGGAGGAGCTCCTTGACGCGGCCGACCCGGTTGTACAGCGCGACCGTCCGGCGGTTGTCCCGGTCGGTCGTCAGGCCGCCGTCGGCGCGCCGGCTGTCGATCTCCGGGGCGCTGTACACCGGCGTCGCCGCGGTCATGCGGTCGAGCACCGCGCCGCCGCTGCGCCGGGCGATCCCCAGCGCGTCGAGTTTCTGCTGGAGGAACACCGCGAACCCGACGTTCGCCAGCGGGATCATCACGTAGATCAACAGCTTGAGCGCCCACAGCGTGTCGGTGGTCGTCAGCCCGAACACGAGCAGGATCGTGATCAGAAACAGCATTCCGGCGACGAGCACCGTCACGTACGCTTCGGCGATCGTCGCGAGCAGTTCCAGCACCTCGTTCTGGCGTTCCTCGGCGTTCTCGCGGAACCGTTCGTACTGCTCGCTGAGAAACCCCGGGAGGTCGCTCCCGCTCCGGAGGACGCTCGTGAGGTTCTCGGCGAACGTCTTGAACTGGTCGCTGGGCGTGCGCTGTCCCATCCGCTTGAGTGCGGTGATCATGTCGCGGCCGAACAGGTCCATCTCCCGGACGGCGACGCTCATCTCGTTTGCGGCCTCGCCGTACACCTCGCGGTTGCGCCCGAGCAGCCGCAGGATCTGGGGGAACTCCACGCCGCCGCGCGAGAGTGCGTACATGAACGCGGTCGTCCGCGGGAGCCCCTCCTCGATGCTCCGGCGGCGGACCTCGGCGGTGTTTGCGGGCAGCTGCCAGCGCACCACGTACGACAGTACTCCGGTGAACACGCCGACGATCGCACCGCCGCCGAGCAGGATCAGCCACCGCCCCTGGGCGCTCAGTACGAGCGTGAACTCGGGGTGGATCCCCAGCGGGCGCGTCATCGTCTTGGGCAGCCCCGCAAGCATCCGAACGACGGGTTCGAGCACGAGCAGCGCGCCCGCCAGCAGGTACGCGCCGGCGATCCCACCGGCGACCAGCCCCAGCAGCGCGAACAGCAGCGTCTTGGCGGCGTAAGTCCGGTAGGTCGTCTCGATGAACGCGGCCTCGATGCGCCGCTGGCGGTCGCTGCTCGGGGAGACGAACCGGCCGAACAGCACGCGTGCGATCCGGTTGATGGCGTCTTCGGTCCGGCTGTTGGCTTTCCCGCCCAGCCAGGCGCCGACCGCGACCACGACCAGCAGCGACGGGAGCAGCCAGTGCAGCGTCATGGCTCGTCGATCTCGACGTCGGCGGCGTCGATCCGCTCCATCACCGCCTCGGCGTCGGCGTAGTACTTGTTGACCATGGCAGTGAAGCGGCGGTAGTCGTTGACGTTGCGTTCCTGGAGATACGCGAGGAAGCGCCGGCGGTTGCGCAGCTCTTCGAGCAGTTCCGACTGGCTCCAGCCCCGCTCCTCGCGGATCTCCTCGAGCAGTTCGGAGTTCTGTTCGGCGAACGTGTCCTCGTTGGCGTTCCAGGTGTAGGTGGTGGAGTAGTCCAGCTCGCCGGTGCGCTGGTCGATCCCCTCGATCTCGGCGAGCGTCTTCGCCCGCCTGACGCGCTCGCCGCCCGAGCGCGCGAGCACCTGCACCCAGAGCACGTCCAGCGACGTGACCATCGGCCGGGGCACGTTGATCGGGTCGTTCTCCAGGCGGTTGATCACCGTCTGCACCGAGTCGGCGTGCATCGTCGAGAACGTCGTGTGGCCGGTGTTCATCGCCTGGAACAGCGTGATCGCCTCCTCGCCGCGGACCTCGCCGACCAGGATGTACTCGGGGCGGTGCCGCAGCGCGGACCGCAGCAGGTCGTACATCGTGATGTCGGCGTCGCCCATCCGCTCGCGCGTGACCGAGGAGAGCCAGTTCTCGTGGTACAGCGACAGCTCCCGGGTGTCCTCGATGGTCAGCACCTTCGAGCGCGGCGGGATGAACATCGAGACGGCGTTCATCGACGTGGTCTTGCCGGCCGCGGTCCCGCCCGCAAACAGCAGCGACCGGTTGCTCTCGATGGCCAGCCAGATGAACGCGAGCATCCGGCGGTCGACGGTTCCGTACTCCAGCAGGTCGATCGGCGTGAACGGCTCGTCGGCGTACTTCCGGATCGTGAACGCGGACCCTTTCGGCGTCACCTCCTCGCCGAGCGCGAGTTCGATCCGCGAGCCGTCGGGCAGCGTCGTCGAGACGACCGGGTCGGAGACGGAGACGTGCCGGCCCGAGCGCTGGGCGAGCTGGATGACGAAGTTCGACAGCTCCTCGCCGTCGAAGGTGACGTTCGTCTCGATGTCGGTGTAGTCGTCGTGGTAGACGAACACGGGCAGCCCCGGGCCATCACAGGAGATGTCCTCGATGTGGGGGTCGTGCATCAGGGGGTCGATCTTGCCGTACCCCAGGAAGGCGCGGTAGAGGTAGTAAAACAGCCGGTAGAACGTCTCGTCGCTGGCCCGGACGCCGTACTCCTCGAGGCGGGCCTGCAGCTCCTCGTACAGCGCCGCCTCGGGATCCTCCGAGAGTTCGTCGCGGTACAACAGCGGGCCGCGGATGTCCTCGAACAGCCGTTCGAGCAGCTCCGACTCGAACGGCGACAGCTGCGGTTCGGCCACGTAGTAGTAGTGTTTGGTCTCCTCGGGGTCGAAGTTGATCGAGATGAACGCGAAGGGGGCGTTCACCCAGTAGCGGTCGACCTCCTCGTAGCCCTCGATGCCGTCGAAGGTGACCAGCCGGTCGTGGCGCTTGGGGTCGTACTCCGTGACGGTGATCGTCGACCCCGTCAGCGCGCGTGCCGTCTGCGAGAGCCAGCCCGTCAGCCCCCCGCCGCCTTCCTCGGTCCGAGAGGCTGACGGGTCGCCGTTGCCGGAATCCTGTCGTGCCATCGTTGCGGAACTAAAGACCGGTCGCTGGCTCAACGTTGCAGAGCCAGCTACTTAAATGGCACCCGGCCGGGAACCAGTCTCTTGCTGGGAAGAAGACAGCAGGTATCGCCGGGTTGACCGTCCGTTCCGCTCGACTGCCCTCGGCCCAGGGGGACGTGCACCCGACTTGCCCACAGCTCTCCCGATTCATAGCGATTGTTGTGACTCTTTACCACCGGGCATTCGTCAGACTCCAGTTTCACGATCATGAGCCGAAAGATCCGGCGAAGGTACTCCCTGACACGGAAACAGGACCGGACGTTTTATGTACAGACCGTTCGAGTGTCCCTGACAACACACCCTTGGTGGGGGTGTGCACCGGTACGATGTCATCCCGCGTCGAGAGCCAACCGTCGGTCGGGCCAGCGGCCCGGCGGGTACGGGCGTACCTGCCCGCCGGGGTCAGCCTCGAGCAGCTGCTGTGGGCGCTCGTGTTCGTGACGATGGGCCTCGACGTGCTCACGACCGAAATCGGCCTCCAGCACGGCCTGGCGGAGGGCAATCCCCTGATGGCGAGCGTGATCGGCGGGGCCTGGTCATCCCGCTGGGGCTGGCCACGCCCGGCGCCGTCGCCGTCGCCATCAACACGGCGCTGCTGCTGCGCGTCTGATCCGAAACCCCGCGACAGGTCTAAGAGGGAGCACGGACACACCGGGCGTATGAGCGAACCCGAGTTCGTCCGGAAAGCCGACCCCGAGGAGGTGTTCGCGGCGCTGTCTGACGACACGCGAGTCGCCATCCTCCGGGCGCTGTGGGACGCCGAGGGCGACACACTCCCGTTCTCGGCACTCCGTGAGGCGGTCGGAATCCGCGACTCCGGGCAGTTCAACTACCACCTGGGAAAACTCGTCGGGCAGTTCGTGACACAGACCGACGACGGCTACAAACTCACGCGGGCGGGCATACAGATCAACGGCGCCATCGAGGCCGGCGCGTACACGATGGAGGCGTCGCTGGAACCGATCGAACTGGACAGCCCGTGCCCGACCTGCGACAGCGACCGGACGCTGTACTACGAGGACGACACCGTCCGCGTCGAGTGTGCGTCCTGTACGGCGAGCGCACGGTTCGGCGTGCCGCCGAGCGTCCTCGCAGGCCACGACCGGGACACGATCCCGTCGGTCGCCGGACGCTACATGCGGTCGACGTTCGAGCGCATCACGGACGGGTTCTGTTCGTTCTGTGACGGCGCCGTCGACCCGACGGTCGGCCCGATGGACGAGTTCATCGAGGCGCCCGAGGAACTGCCCGACGACGTCTCCGCCGAGTTCCTCGAACAGATACAGCATCTCCCGTTCGTCCAGTACGACTGCGAGCAGTGTGGCGCGACCCCCAGCGGGAACCTGCGGGCGGTGTTTCTCTCGCACCCGGCCGTCGTCTCGTTCCACTACGACCGCGGGATCGACGTCCGCGACCTGTCAATCTGGGACGTGGCGGGCTTCGATCCGGCGTCCGAAACGATCTGCCAGCGGGAGCCGTTCCGCGCCAGCGCGACGTACACAGTCGACGATGACTCCCTCACGCTCGTCGTCGACGACCACCTGGACGTGGTCGAGATCGAACGGGATCGAAACGCTTAAATTCGCGGCGTGCGAAGTTGTAAGTGAAGAGTAAAGTTAATCTTTTTCACAAGTTTTATTGTGGTGTCTCCAGTAGCATCTACTCCCCCAGCAGAGGGCGCTGGGCGTCGGCTGCCGGGTGAATCGCACCACGAGTGACAACCACGAGACACCACGATCAGATGGACCACGAACACATCGGACATCCGATAGCTGGCAACGAACCGATCACCGACCCGACATCGTACCGCGACCACAGCGGGGTCGAGTCCCGCGACGAGCGCAACGACCACGACGGTCCCGAGCACTGCGGAACAGGCACCGAGGGACGGGCGATCGTCGACGTCCGCGACGAGGACGGCGAACACCTCCTGCTCGTCCACGACGAGGTCGGCGTCGCGATCATGCCCAACGAGACTGTCGAACCCGGCGAGGACTGGGCGACGGTCGCCCGGGAGGCCGCGGCAGGCTACACCGGCATCGAGATCGAACTGGAGGCGATCCTGAGCGTCGGGACGGTCGAACACACCGTCCCGGAGCAGGACGACCCCCAGATGACGACCGCCCGGGCCGTCTTCCGCGGCTCGCCGGTCGGCGGCGAGGTCGACGAGTGCAAGCGGGCAGCCGACAAGGGCAGCGACGAGTGGCGCGTAGAGTGGTGCTCGGAACTCCCCGGCGGCATCTCGGCGCCCGACGGCGGCCCGAAGCGCGACCTGGACCTCGTGCTGGGGTGATGACGGCCGGGCGACGACGGACCGCGGCTACTTCCCGACGAGCCGGTTGACACGATCACGGAGCGGCGGAGACAACTGCGACTTGCGGACCGACACACCCATGCTACTGCTCTCACACTCGGCTTCCTCACAGGACGCACAGCACGCGGACGACACCTCCGAGAAACAGGCCGGAGCCGATCAGTCGCCGAAGACCAGCGAAGACAGTCTGACAATCGAAGCGCCGGCGCAGAGCCGGCCGGACGAGGCGATCGAC
>PXSF01000167.1 GCA_003022845.1 Halobacteriales archaeon SW_10_66_29
AGGCGGGCCGGCCACCCGAAGCGTTCGAGACCGAGGAGGACGACGACCCGGGCGTCGGCGACGACCCGTTCGGAACGCGATAGCATGGGGGGGTACGACTCCCTCCTGCTCGACCACGACGGCGTCGTCGTCGACGTCCTCGACAGCGACCCCGTGCGCCAGGCAGCCCTCGACGCCTTCGCGGCCGTCGGCGTCGACGCGCCCGAGGACGACCACGTCGAGCTGGTCGCGTTCGGCCCCACCTACGACGAACTCGTCTCTCTGAGCGAGCGCCTCGGCGTCGACCACGCGACGCTGTGGCGCCACCGTGACGACAACCTCGCCGACGCCCTCCGCGAGGCGGCCCGCGACGGCGGCAAGCAGCCCTACCCCGACGCGGCCGTCCTCGCCGACCTGGAGGTCCCCACCGGCATCGTGAGCAACAACCAGCGCCGTATCGTCGAGTTCATCGCCGAACAGTACGAACTCACGGACCACTTCGCGGCGATCCAGGCCCGCGAGCCACACGTCGACAGCCTCGAACGGAAAAAGCCCGAGCCGGTCTTTCTCGAATCGGTGATCGAGGACCTCGGCGTGAGCGAACCGCTGTACGTCGGCGACCGGGAGAGCGACGTGGTCGCCGGCGAGCGCGCCGGCGTCGACACCGCCTTCATCCGCCGCGAGCACAACGCCGACGTGACGCTCACCAGGGAGCCCACCTACGAGGTCGAGAGCCTCGAAGCCGTCGCCGACATCGTCCGCGGGACCGCGGCCGCCGACGACTGATTTCTCGCCGCAAGCTGTTCTCCGTCGTGTCGCGTCACCACTCGGGATCGGGCGCCGGCACGCCGTCGTCCTCGCCGCCGCCAGCCAGGTCGTACTCCTCGCGGAGTTCGCGGATCCTGTCGCGGATGTCCGCCGCGAGTTCGAACTCCAGGTTGTCGGCGGCCTCCCGCATCCGCTCCTCGAGGTCGGCGATCAGCTGCTCGGCCGCCTCGGCGTCGTCCGGGTCGGCGGTCGCCGACCCGCCGAACTCCTGCTGGATGCGCCGGCGCCGGCGCGTCTCCGCGATGGCCGACTCCATCGCCGCACTCGGCTCGTCCGCATAGAGGACGACCGTCCCGTTGACGTTGCGCGCCGCCCGCCCCATCGTCTGGACGAGCGTCGTCTCCGAGCGCAGGAACCCTTCCTGGTCGGCGTCGAGGATCGCGACCAGCGACACCTCCGGGATGTCAAGCCCCTCCCGGAGCAGGTTGATCCCGACGATGGCGTCCAGCTCCCCCAGCCGGAGGCTCCGGATCAGCTCGTGGCGTTCGAGCGTGTCGGTCTCGTCGTGCATGTACGCGACGTCGATCCCCGCTTCTTCGAGGTACTCGGTGAGGTCCTCGGCCATCCGCTTGGTGAGCGTCGTCACCAGCGCCCGCTCCTCGTCGGGCAACGCCTCCAGCCGGTCGATGAGGTCCGCCACCTGGCCGTCGACGTCGGCCACCTCGACCGCGGGATCGACCAGATACGTCGGCCGGACGATCTGTTCGACGACCTGCTCGGAGACCTCGCGCTCGTAGTCGCCGGGGGTCGCCGAGACGTACAGCGTCCGGTCGGTCTGTGCCTCGAACTCCTCGAACGTGAGCGGGCGGTTGTCGAACGCCGTCGGCAGCCGGAACCCGTTCTCGACCAGCGACTCCTTGCGGGACCTGTCGCCCTCGAACTGCCCGCGGATCTGCGGGATCGTCTGGTGGGACTCGTCGACGACCGTCAGGAACTCCTCGGGGAAGTAATCCAGCAGCGTGTACGGCGCCTCCCCGCTCTCCCGGTCGGAGAGGTGCACCGAGTAGTTCTCGATGCCCGAGCAGTAGCCGGTCTCCCGGAGCATCTCCAGGTCGAACGTCGTGCGCTCCTCGATGCGCTGGGCGGCGACCAGATCACCCTGGCGCTCGAAGTAGCTGATGCGATCGTCCAGGAGGTCCTCGATCTCGCCGATGGCCCGCTCCAGGCGTTCCTCGGGGATCGAGTAGTGCTCCGCGGGGTGGACCAGCACCGCGGGCTCCTCTCGTCGCCCCAGAACTCAACGCGGACGGCGTAGCGGCCGTACATCGGGTAGATCTCCAGCGTATCGCCGCGCACGCGGAACGTCCCCTGCGTGAAGTCGACGTCGTTGCGCTCGTAGTTCAGGTCCACGAGGCGTCCGAGCAGCTCGTCGCGGTCGATCGTCTGGCCCTGCTCGAGCCGCAGGGACATATTGACGTAGTTGCGGGGGTCGCCGAGCCCGTAGATCGCCGAGACCGAGGCGACGACGATCACGTCATCCCGGGTCAACAGCGACCGCGTCGCGGAGTGGCGCAGCCGGTCGATCTCGTCGTTGATCGAAGCGTCTTTCTCGATGTACTTGTCGGTCTGCTCGACGTACGCTTCCGGCTGGTAGTAGTCGTAGTAGGAGACGAAATACTCGACAGCGTTGTCCGGGAACAGCTCCCGGAACTCCTCGTACAGCTGTGCGGCCAGCGTCTTGTTGTGGGCGATCACGAGCGTCGGCTGCGTTAGGTTCTCGATCACCCAGGAGACGGTGTTGGTCTTGCCGCTGCCGGTCACGCCCAGCAACGTCTGCTTGTCCATCCCCTGTTGGAACCCCGCCGTGAGCTGGTCGATCGCCTCGGGCTGGTCGCCCGCCGGGTCGAACGGCGCGTCGACGCGGAACTCGCCGGCTGCGTCCGGCCGATCCGGCGTGAGCGGCCCACCAGTGTCAGTCATCGACGGAAGGTGGGGCTCCAGCGGCTTGAGCGACACGGTCCGATCCGCAAAACGAGCGACGACGAGGGCGAACGGAACGGCAGCCGCTACTCGTCGTCGTCAGTCAGCCGCCGCTTCAGCAGGTAGCCAGCCCCGCCGAGGCTGGCGATCGCGGTCCCGACGCCGAACCCGGGCGCGCTGTCGTCGGACTCCTCGACGGCGCTGTTGTCCTCGCCGTCGCCGTCGCCGTCACCACCACCGTCGCCGTCCCCGCCGCCGTCGTCGGACTGGGCCTCGTTGATCGTGATCTGCTGGGTCGTGCTCGCCGACTCGGTCGCGACGCGGAGCGTGTGCTCGCCGGCGTCGCCCCCGGCCGTGCCGAGCGTGAACGACTCCTCGGTGGACTCGTCGACATCGAGGACGACCTCCGAGGACTGCTCGGCGACGTCGCCGACCGAGACCGAGAGCGTCTCCGTCGTCGACGCACTGCCGACGTTCGTCAGCGTCGTCGTCACCTCGACGTCCTCGCCGGCGGCGACGGGCGTGTTCAGCGTGACGTCACTGACGTCGATGTACCCGGTTTCGGCGACCTCGACCTCCTGCGTCACGGTCTGGTCGCCGCTGTCGATGACCGCCTCGTAGGTGTCGAACTCCGCCGTCCCGACGTCGGCAGCGAGGTCGACCGTCGTCGACGCCCCGGAGTCGAGTTCGACGTTGGCCGAGGCGGAGCCGATCTGCTGGGGCTCGGTCTCCTCGTCGTCCTCGGGGATGATCTCCTGGACGATCGCCTCGACGGTCCCCTGGCCGGCCACGCCGCCGCTGTTGGTCACGCCGACCTCGAACTCGAACGCGAACTCCTGGGGGATCGGCGAGTTGTGCGACAGGAGGTCGACCTCGAAGAACGAGTTCTCGGCGAGTTCGACCGTCTCGGACACCTCGTCGTTCTCCGTGCGGACCGTGAGCGTGTTCTCGCCCGCGCTCCCGTGGACAGTCGGGACGTTGACCGTCTCCGTGACCGTCTCCGCTTCGCCGGCGGTCACCTCGACCGTCGTCGATCCGGCCCGGCCGAGATCCAGCGTCACCTCCTTGGTCCCCTCGCTGTGGCCGACGTTGGTCACGTCGACCGTCACCTCGAGATCCTCGCCCTCCTTCCCGTCGCCGATCTCGCCGATCTCGACCTCGAACGTCGGCGGGAGTTCCTCGACCACCTGCACCTCGACCGAGTCGGTCTCGTCCGCGCCGGCGATGGTCACGACGATGGTCCGCTCACCTTTCGCCTCCGTCTCGAAGGAGATCGACTGTGTCGACGTGCTCTCACCGGCCACGCTGATGCTTTCAAACTCCTCATCTACGATCGTCCGGGTGAACGTTCCCTTCTCTTCAGCCTTCCACACCAGGAGCCCCTTGTCTTCTACAATGGGGTAGTCGTCGTCTTCGGGATCTCCGGGTGGCGATTCGACCATCCCCGTATCTGCCTCGCCGGTGTTGTGGGTGTCGAACGTGACTTCGATGTCCCGCCCCTCGACGACCGGCTCGTTCGTCCCGACGACTTCGACGACGACGTACGGCGGCGTCAGCATGTCGACCCTGACGCCGTCCTCGTCGTCGTCGCTGCTCACTTCGACCAGGTTGTTTCCGGCGTCGCGTTCGCTCGTATCGATCGTCAGGTCGACTGTCGTCGATTCGTCGGGTGGGAGTTCGACCGGTTCCTGGTCGCCTCCGAAGTTTACACGGATGACCTGGCTGTCCTTCCTGTCGCCGGTGTTGGTAATCCGGGCGGTGATCGTCTCGGCCTCCCCGGCCACCATCTCCTCCGGGTAGCTGTTCTCGACGATCTCGACGTCGAACTCCGAGGCTGCCCGTGCTGTCCCCGACCCTGCAGTCGTCACCGCGCCTGCGCCGACCGCCGCGACGCCCAGTTGCTGTAGCAGTTCTCGTCGGCTCCGAGTCGTCTCGTGTGCCCGTCTCGCTGTCTCCCCAGTCATCTATACACATACTGTTCGTTCGACTATTTAAATTCCCCGCGAGAGCGGCGAATCTTCGCGCCGGGATGGCCGGTCGCCCGGAACGAGTACGCCAGTTGGCATACAGAAGCCGACGGGCCGCTGGGAAATAAAGCCGGGCGCTCGGGCCCCGTCGAGATATACGACTGCTTTTGAGCGAGGGGGTCCAACAGCAAGCCATGACAGCGCTGGCCGACAGGGAGTGGCGGCTGATCCCGGAGGGGGCCCGGCCGGGCCCGATGCAGATGGCGCTCGAGGAGGTCGCCGCCGAGACGGCGGCCAACGGCGGCCCGCGGACCGTCCGGGTGTACCAGTGGGAGCCGAGCACGCTCTCGCTGGGGTATCGCCAGGACCCTGCGACGGTCGACTGGACGTACTGCGAGCGGGAGGGCGTGACCGTGACCCGCCGGCCGACCGGCGGCGGCGGCATCTACCACGACGCGGACGGCGACATCTCCTACTCGATCGTCGCCCCGCAGTCCGAACTCCCCGGCGACCTCATGGCGTGTTACGAACTCCTGTGCACGCCGGTCCTCGACGCGTTCGAGCGCATGGGCGTCGACGCTGCCTTCGCCGAGGAGGAACTACCGGCGATCCACGAACCGGCCTGCTACCTTCGTGGGATCCATCCCGCACACGACGTGCTCGCGGGCGGCGAGAAGATCAGCGGGAACGCCCAGTACCGCCAGCGCGAGGCCGTCATCCAGCACGGCTCGCTCTCGTACGCGCTCGCGGTCGAGCAACATCTCGGTGTGTTCGACACCGACGAGGTGTCGGCGGGCACGTTCCGCGAGCGGGTCACGTCGATCCGCGAGCAGAGCGGGATCGACCGCGAGGCCGCCGTCGACGCGCTGGAAGGCGCACTGGCCGAGTTCGTCGACGCCGAGGACGGCGCCTGGACCGACGAGGAACTCAAGCGGGCGCGGGAGATCGCCGACCGGAAGTACGGCACCGACGCGTGGACGCGCGACCGCGAGGATCCGCTTTCAGTTTCCTGACTCCGGCTGCAGCCCCCTGACTGCCGCCAGCCTCTTTCGGTACCCCTTTGCCCTCGCAGTCGCTTGCTCCCCCCATGCACGTCGGTGCGCACGTATCCATCGCGGGGGGCGTAGACAACGCAGTCGAGCGGCAGCTCGACGTCGGCGGGAACTGCGGGCAGATCTTCACGACCTCGCCGCAGGTGTGGCAGGAGCCCTCGATCGAGAATGGGGAGGCAGACCGGTTCCGCGGCGAATCGGCCGAGTCGAGCGTCGGCCCGTGGGTGATCCACTCCTCGTACCTGGTAAACCTCGCGACGCCGAAAGAGGAGCTCCGGGAGAAGTCCCGCCGGAGCATGCAGGCGGAGCTCGACGCCGCCGCAGGCCTCGGGATCGAGTACGTCAACGTCCATCTCGGCGCGCACACCGGCGCCGGCGTCGAGAGTGGGCTGGACAACGCCGCCGGGGTGCTCGACTCCCTCGACGTACCCGAGGGCGTGACGCTGCTGGTCGAGTCCGACGCCGGCAGCGGGACGAAGCTCGGCGGCGAGTTCGAGCACCTGGCTGCGGTGCTCGACCGGAGCGACCAGGACCTCGAAGTCTGCCTGGACACGGCGCACGCGTTCTCCGCCGGCTACGACCTCTCGACGCCCGGGGCGGTCGAGGAGTCCCTCGCCGAGTTCGACGAGGTCGTCGGGTTCGAGAACCTCGCCTGCATCCACCTCAACGACTCCAAACACGCCTGTGGCACCAACAAGGACGAGCACGCCCACATCGGCGAGGGGGAGATCGGCGAGGACGGGATGCGGGCGTTCGTCAACCACGAGGCGATCCGCGACGTCCCGCTCGTGCTCGAAACCCCGACAGAGGACGGGAGGGGGTTCGCCTGGAACGTCGAGCGCGTGAAGGAACTCCGGGAGTAGGCAGCGGTCACGGGCGACCGCGACGTGCTCGATCAGGTCGTCCACCAGTTCCGCGGCGGATCGGCGCTGGACACGTGACGCGTGACTCCACGAAATTACGTCCGACAGTATCAAGCCGGGGCCACCCGTAGCCGGCCGCATGTCACAGGCACTCGCAGATCAGGCGTGTGAGGCGTGCACCTC
This sequence comes from Halobacteriales archaeon SW_10_66_29, assembly GCA_003022845.1. GTDB lineage: Archaea > Halobacteriota > Halobacteria > Halobacteriales > Haloarculaceae > Halovenus. Next base: position 6,793 of record PXSF01000167.1, read on the forward strand.
GGAGGACGAACCGCTGACCGAGTCCGGGTACGCCGAGTACCTCGACGAACTCGACGGCGACGTCTGGACCGTCGTCGACGAGCACCACCTCGAGGGGACCTACGAGTTCGAGGACTTCCGCGACGCGCTGGAGTTTACCTACGAGGTCGGCGAACTCGCCGAGGAGGAGTGGCACCACCCCGACATCCACCTCCAGTGGGGCGAGGTACGGATCGAGATGTGGACCCACAAGATCGACGGCCTCCACAAGACCGACTTCGTGATGGCGGCGCGGATGGACCGCATCCACGAGCAGTACGCACCGCAATGAACCAGTACCAGACGCTCGTCCGGAGCGCGCTGGGGGGCACTCACAAGCCCAACAGAACCGCGGCGGACACGGTGTCGACGTTCGGGGAGTACTACGAGGTCGACCTCGGCTCGTCGTACCCCCTGTTGACGACGAAGCAGATGGACACGGTCCGCTGGAACTCGATGCTCCACGAGCTCGTCTGGTATCTCTCGGGCGAGCACCACGTGCGGACCCTGCGCGAGCACACCGGCATCTGGGACGCCTGGGCCGACGAGGAGTGGAACCTGCCCAGCGCGTACGGCCGGTTCTGGCGGCGGTTCCCGGTGCCGGACGCCGACGCACAGCTGCCGGGGGAGGTGTGGGCCGACCCGAGCTGTCCGTGGGTCGAGGTCGACGAGGAGACGGGGACGCCCGTGTTCGACCAGATCGCCTACGTCGTCGACACGCTGTGTGGCGACAACCCGGACCGTGGCCCCGAATCACGACGGCTCGTGGTGACTGCGTGGCACCCGGCCAACGCCGCGACGTCGGGGCTGCCCCCGTGTCACTACACCTTCACGCTGAACGTCCAGGACGGGCGGTTGAACTGCCATCTCACCCAGCGGTCGGCCGACATCGCGCTGGGCGTGCCGTTCAACGTCGCAGCCTACGCGCTCCTCGCGAAGGTACTGGCCGAGGTTTCAGGGCTGGAGCCGGGGCAGTTCGGCCACTCGCTCGTCGACGCCCACGTCTACTGCGGCACGGGCGAACGGGGGCTGTGGTACGGCGAGCACCTCGGCGCGCTCCAGGAACGGCTCGCGGCCGTGGACTCCCGTGAAGGGTACCGCGACGTGCGTGCCTGGCTGCTCGAGGAGGCCCCGCCGGAGGACGTCGAGGGAGTCGACCCGGCGAGCCAGGAGTACGGCTACGACCACGTGCCAGGGCTGCTCGAACAGCTCGCCCGCGAGCCGCTCGATCCGCCGTCGATCGACCTCGACCTCACGAGCGTGGACGGGCTGACCGTCGACGGGGTCGAACTCCGGGACTACGAGAGCCACGGCCCGCTCGGGTTCCGCGTCGCGGAGTGACCAGCCGTGGATCTCGTCGTCATCGCCGCAGTTGCAGCGAACGAGGTCATCGGGGCCAGCGGCGGGCTCCCCTGGTACTACCCCGAAGACCTCGGGTACTTCAAGCAGGTGACGACCGGGCATCCCGTCATCATGGGCCGGCGTACCTACGAGTCGATCATCGACCGGATCGACGGACCACTCCCCGACCGGACGAACGTCGTCCTGACGCGCGGGGAGTTCCAGCCGGCGCACGACGGCGTCGTCGTCGCGAGTTCACTCGCGGAGGCAGTCGACGCCGCAGGCGACGAGGGTGCCCGGACAGCCTACGTGATCGGCGGGGCGTCGGTGTATCGACAGGCGCTCGACGCGGGCCTCGTCGACCGTCTCGTCATCACGCACATTCCGGACGCCTACGAGGGGGATACGCACTGGCCCGGGCCCGATTTCGAGGCGCTCGACGTCGTCGATCGAACGGAGCTCGGGGACGGCCTGGAAGCCGTCACCTACGAACTCGGCTGATAGTGATTGTTGTGATTATTTTCGGAGTCGCATCGCATTCTCGGGAGTGTCACGGGCTGACACCGGAGTCTGATGGGTCGACAGCAGTAACGACTCACTGTGCGCCGTTTCACCGCCGAGTATCTGGAGGCGACCCGCGAAGGGATGTGGGAGGACTCCCGGGAGGCGCTGGCCGACCTCGCGCTCGGGAGCCGCGAGCGCGTCCTCGACGTCGGCGCCGGAACCGGCGAGCTGACCGGTGTGCTACGAGAGGAGACGCCGGGTGAGGTGGTCGCGCTGGACGCCGACAGTGAGCTCCTCGGGGAAGTCCCCGCGCCGCGGGTGCTGGGCGACGCGACCCGGCTCCCGTTCCGGGACAGCGCATTCGACCTCGTGGTCTGCCAGGCGTTGCTGGTCAACCTGCCCGAGCCCGAGCACGCCCTCGAAGAGTTCGCCCGCGTGTCCAGCGACCGCGTTGCGGTCGTCGAGCCGGACAACAGCGCCGTCAGGATCGACTCGACAGTGCCCGACGAACCACCGCTGGCGCGGCGCGCCCGGGAGCTGTACCTCGACGCCGTCGGCACCGACGCGTCGATCGGCGATGCCAGCGACCTCTTCGCGGAGGTCGGGCTCTCCGAAGTGACGGTCCGCCGGTACGATCACGAACGGGCAATCGAGCCGCCCTACTCCGAGCGGGCCGTCGAGAGCGCGCGGCGCAAGGCGAGCGGTGCCGGCCTCGACACCGACCGCGAGACGATCCTCGCCGGCGAGACGACCGCCGAGGAGTTCGACGACCTCCGGCAGGAGTGGCGGGCCATGGGCCGGGAGGTGGCGGCGCAGATGCAGGACGGGGAGTACCGCCAGCGCGAGGTCGTTCCCTTCCTCGTGACTGTCGGGCACGTCTGATCAGTGGCCGCGAAGGAAGCAAACAGGCGACACGTGGCCGGGCAGCCGCCAAGCCGGCCGTCCGGCCGGTGGCCGTACACGGAGCGGTGTGTCGCACTCCCGCGGGCCGCTCCGTGGCAGTTCTCAGCGCATGGCGGGTGTGGTCCCGTGTTCCGGTATAAATCCTCGGACGTCCTGCCCGCTACACCACGTCGCCGCGGACGGAGAGACCCTCCCGTTCCTCGCGGTACCGCTCGACAGCGCCGGCGGCCCGCTGGGCTTCGTCCTCGTCGAGCCCGAGCATACCGAGCGCGTCGGGCAGCGTCGGGAACACGAACTCGCCGTCGCGGAGCTTCGCGAAGGCGTCCTCGGAGCGCCGCCCGTCGAGCCAGAGACAGACGCCGCGGGGATCGAGAATCTCCTCGTAGCTCCCGCGGGCGTTTGCCCCCTCGAGTCGCCGGGTGACGTTGTCCTCGAAGCTCGCGTTACACACCTCCAGGTGGATCGGCTCGCCCTCCTCCAGCAGGTGGGCTGCGAGACACTGCTCCGGGGCGACGTGCCCACTGGGGTTCGCCCGGAGGGACTCCGGGTTGGCTTTGGCCCACTCGGCGCGGACGGTCTTGCCGACGCCCTCGACCCCGTGTGAGTCGTGGAACCTCGACTCGGCCTCCTCGTCACGGCCGAACAGCAGGTCCTTGGTCACGTAGACGTCGAGCCGGTCGACCGGGTCGAGCCCGAGCGCGAGGTCGCCGAACACCCACACCTCGCGCACCGGCACCGGCAGCTCCTCCGTCGCGACGGCGTCGACGAGTTCCTCGACGCGGTCGATCGCCCGGTCGCGGTCCCAGCCGCTCATTGCCGGACGTACTCGCCGTGGGGTGAAAACGGTAGCGACACGGTCGGAGCCGCGGCGATCCGATCGAAAGCCACAACCTCGCGCCTCCAGTAGACCACGCCAATGGACTGCGACAAGTGCGGCGACACGGCTGTGTTACACGCCGCCTACTCCGGCCTGCACCTCTGTGAGGAACACCTCTGTGCGTCCGTCGAGAAGCGGGTCCGCCGGCGGGTTCGCGAGGACAACCTGCTCGGCAGAGACGCGACGCCCGAGGACCCCGAAACGTGGGTCATCGGCCTCTCCGGTGGGAAAGACAGCGTCGTCCTCACGCACATCCTCCACGAGACCTTCGCCAAGGACCCGCGGGTCGAACTCGTCGCACTGTCGATCCACGAGGGGATCGAGGGGTACCGCGACGAGAGCCTCGACGCCTGTCGCGAGCTCACTGCCGACCGCGACCTGCGCCACGAGGTCGTCAGCTACGACGAGGAGTTCGACGTCCGCATGGACGAGGTCGTCGAGGACGATCCGAAGAACATGTCAGCCTGCGCATACTGTGGGGTGTTCCGCCGGGACGTGCTGTCACGGTATGCGGCCGACATCGGCGCTGACAAGCTGCTGACTGGTCACAATCTTGATGACGAAGCCGAGACCGCATTGATGAACTTTCTCGAAGGTGATATCAGGCAGATTGCACAACAGTTCGACGCGAGTCTCGGCCCGTTCGACGGAGCATCGAGCGAGCGGACGCGAGGGGAAACCGAGGCGTTCGTCCCCCGGGCGAAGCCGCTCCGGGACGTGCCCGAAAAGGAGGTCGCGCTGTACGCACGGTTCGAGGGGCTGCCCGCGCACATCACCGAGTGTCCCCACGCCGAGGAGGCGTATCGCGGCGAGATTCAGCAGTTGCTCTACGACCTCGAGGAGCGCCACCCCGGAACCCGCCACTCGATCATGGCCGGCTACGAGGAGCTGGCCGCGCTGGCGGCGACGGAGCACCGCAGCGAGGATCCGGCCCTCGACGAGTGCGAACAGTGCGGTAACCCGACGACCGGCGACCGCTGCCGGAAGTGCAGCCTGCTCGACGCGCTCGAAGCCGTTTAAAGAAGACGGGTGTACGTAGGTGGAGACGGGTCGTTCCCGGGGTATCAACCCGGGAGACAGTGATCGTGCGGCGTTACTCGGTGCGGATGACGTCCAGGCCGTTCTGCTGTTCGACCTTGTCGTGGCCGCCGTCGGTCTCGCCGAACCCGTGGCTGGTGCCGACGTTGCTCGACGCGTCGAACGTTTCCTCGTCGACGCCCTGGATCGCTTCCCGGGACTTGTTGGCCTGCTTCTGGGTCGTCGGGCCCAGCACCTGCGCGCTCTGGACGCCGGTCATGATCGCCATGACGCGGACCTTCCCCTTGTACTCCTCCTGGATTCGGGCACCCCAAATGACGTTCGCGCTCGCCTCCAGGCGGTTGGTGATGTTCTGGGCGATCCCCTCCGCTTCCTGCAACGTGAGGTCAGGGCCGCCGGTGATGTGCACCAGGCCGCCGCTGGCGCCGCGGTAGTCGACGTCCAGCAGCGGGTGGTTCATCGCGTCCTTGACGACCTCCTCTGTCTTGTTCTTGTCCTGGGTCTCGCCGACCAGCATGACGGCGACGCCGCCCTGGTTCATGATCGAGGTCATGTCGGCGTAGTCCAGGTTGATCAGCGACGGCTGGGTGATCGTCTCGGAGATCCCCTTGACCGTCTCGGCGATGATCTGGTCCATCACCGAGAACGCCTTGCCGATCGGCAGGTTCGGGACGTAGTCGAGCAGGCGGTTGTTGTCCAGCACGATGATCGAGTCGGCTTCCTCCCGGAGCCGTTCGAGGCCTTCCTCGGCTTTGACCGTGCGCGCGCGCTCGACGTTGAACGGCGTCGAGACCATCCCGACGACGATCGCGCCCTGCTCTTTGGCGATCTTCGAGACGACCGGCGCCGCACCGGTGCCGGTGCCGCCACCCATGCCGGCGGTGACGAACACGAGGTCGGCGTCGCCCAGCACTTCCTTGATCGTCCCCTGTGCCATCTCGGTCGCGCGCTCGCCCATGTTGGGGTCGCCGCCCGCGCCGAGGCCGTTAGTGAGCGACTTGCCGACCAGGATCTTCGTGTCGGCCTCGATCATCTGCAGGTGCTGCTTGTCGGTGTTGATCGCGATGGTTTCGGCGCCGTCGACACCGATGTTGTACAGTCGGTTGACGGTGTTGTTGCCGGCGCCGCCACAGCCGATGATGACGATCCGCGGATCACCGAACCCGTCGACGTCGTCCATCTGCTGTTTTTCCTGCTCGTCGCGCTCGAGGGCTTCGTTGACGATGTCCTGCATCGTTAGACCCTCGCCCACGAGCGATCTTTGCGCCGCTGGCGTTTCTCGGACGGCCGCTCTTTGCCGGTGTCCTGCTCGGCGAGCATCTCGCGAACAGCCGACCGGATCGCCTCGCTCCGGTTCGGGTACTCCCCGGTCTCGACTATCTGTTCGACCTCTTCGATCTGCTGCTTCGGAATCCGTAGTGTCACACGCTCCATTGTTGT
>PXSF01000168.1 GCA_003022845.1 Halobacteriales archaeon SW_10_66_29
TGACGACCGGATCGACGCCGTCGACTGGGCCAGGGGTGGGGTCGCTGGCCTCCTCGTCGCCCTCGCCGCGCCAGGGAAGATCAACCATCGTCCAGTCAGGAGGATCAGCGCGCCGAAAAAGATATCGACAGGGGCCCCGGTCATCGTCTATCCCATGGAATTGTTCCACAATAGTCAATAATGGTTTTACATACTCAAAGAATAATTCACAAGCGTTAAATCCGTCCGGCTCCGAGATTGATATGTATGAGTGAGAGAACCGCGAAAGCGACGAACAGTTCGGAAACCAGCGAGGAGCTCCCGTACTACCTCCCTGCGGGGCCGGAGCCCTCCCGCGAACCCGGCCGCATCGGTCGGTTCATCCAGAAGTTGCTGCGGCGTCGGGGTGAACTCGTTCCGGCTGGGCAGTCCGGCCGCAACTGATACTGGTAGCTGTAATTCTTTAATTCACTAGTCTCTGCTATACTGCCGGACGTGATTCCGTTCCGCCTGGATTCTCACTTCGAGTTTTCACGTACGTACAGCCACCAGTATGAGACAAGACTCGTCTCATCGGGCCCTGTGGGGTTCTGGACGGATTCGATCTCTCTTCGCGTCCAGGACGGCTGTACACAGTCGGTTTTATCTGTCGGCACCCCGAACGTCGGGTAGTTCGAATGGTATCATTACCCGACAAAGCCATAGACTGCCACCGGTGTGGGCACGGGCTGGAGCGTGGGAACGTCACCTGTCCGAACTGTGGGTTCAGACCGAAGGAGAAGGGGCTCCGTATCGCGATGTGGTTTCTGTTCTTGGTGGTCCTGTCGATGACAGCCACGATGATCGTGCCGTCACCGCTGTTCGTCCTGCTTGCAGCAGTCTCGTTTTTGCTCACGATCTGCATGTTCGTCTTCTCGTTCGTCGCGAGGCCGTACCGGTTCGGCTCGCTGTTCGTGCGGTTCTGAGCCGGATCCCCGCCGACGACCTGACCGCCGCTGGCGGCGGGGCCGACGGAATACTTATAATTTTGTATCTTATGTCACTGAACGGACGAACGTCTGTAGACGTTGATGAAACGTTCACCCTCTCACGCCGAAACTATTGTTGTCCAGCAGATTATAATTATCGAAGCACTGAAGTTTATACCAGCGGTCAATCACAACCGCGCTAGTGAGTGGCACTCAAAATGGCGAGGTGCCACCACTGATTCCGACGGCAACACAAAGCATGACTCACAAACGTCAATACGGCAAAGAAGGGATCGGAGGTAAACCATGAGTGGGAGTGATGACGACGACGGGTTCGGAGGGGACGGGCTGCAGGTAGAGCTGTTCCACGCCGAAACCGACCGCGAACCGGGAGACACCAACTGGCAAGGGTACGGCTTCGACGTGCACCCGCAGGTGTTTTTCATCTCAGCAGGGATCATCCTCCTGTTCATCGCGTTGTCGCTGGTGTTCCAGGAGACGGCGACTGACCTGTACGAGAATGTCCGTACAGGGGTATCGACGACGTTCGGGTGGCTGTTCATCCTGGCAGCGAACATGTTCATCGTGTTCATGATCTATCTCGCTGTCAGCAAATACGGGAAGATACGCCTCGGCGGCGTGAACGCGGACAAGGAGTTCAGCGACATATCGTGGGTCGCGATGTTGTTCAGCGCGGGCATGGGGATCGGACTCATGTTCTTCGGCGTCGCCGAGCCGACGTGGCACTTCTTCGACCCGCACCTAGGTGCGGCGAGCGGTACGTCGGCGGCAGGCGAGGTTGCGATGGCCGTCTCGATCTACCACTGGGGGTTCCACCCCTGGGCGATATACGCGCTGGTCGGCCTGTCGCTGGCCTTTTTCTCGTTCAACCGCGGCCTGCCGCTGACGTTCCGGTCGATCTTCTGGCCCGTCCTGGGCGAGCGGATCTACGGCTGGCCCGGTCACATCATCGACATTCTGACCGTATTCGCGACGCTGTTCGGGCTGACGACGTCGCTGGGGCTCGGCGCGCTCCAGATCAACGCGGGACTCAACTTCCTCGGAGAGAGCTCGGGCGCGTTCCCGTCAGTCCCGGTCGGAACCAGCGTGCAGGTCGGGATCATCGCGTTCGTCACACTGATCGCGGTGTTCTCCGTCGCCGCAGGGCTCGACGGCGGCGTCAAGCGGCTGAGTAACCTGAACCTGTTCCTGATGTTCGCCCTGCTGGGTGCGACGCTCGTGCTCGGTCCGACGGTCTTCATCCTGGGGCTCATCCCCCAGGGGCTCGGGGCGTACTTCGGGAACTTCTTCGAGCTGTCGTTCTTCACCGGGGCGCTGTACGACCACTTCTTCGCCGGGTCCGGGTACTACGGACCGGGCGGAGGAGGGGAAGGGGAGTTCCTCGTCGACTGGACGGTGTTCTACTGGGCCTGGTGGATCGCCTGGTCGCCGTTCGTCGGGATGTTCATCGCCCGGATATCGAAGGGACGCACCGTGCGCGAGTTCATCTCCGGCGTGCTGGTCCTGCCGGTGATGTTCTCGGTTGTCTGGTTCGGGGCGCTCGGCGGCACGGCGCTCAACATCGAGCTGAACGGCAACGCCGCGGTGAGCGGCGCCATGTTTGCCGAGGGCGTCGAAGTGCCCAGGGCAGTCGCCCTGTTCTCGATGCTGGACACGCTTCCGGGGACGCTGATCCTCTCGTCGCTCGCGGTTCTGCTAGTCGCGACGTTCTTCATCACGTCCTCGGACTCGGGGTCGCTGGTGATCGACCACCTGACCTCCGGCGGCAAGCACGACGCGCCGGTGACGATGCGCATCTTCTGGGCTGTCACGGAAGGAATCGTCGCGGCGACGCTTCTCGTGGCCGGCGGTAACGCGGGGCTGGAGGCGCTCCAGGCCGCCGCGATCTCCACCGGGTTACCGTTCGTGCTGATACTGATCTTCATGATGTACGCGATCTGGAAGGGGTTAGATACCGAGTACCAGGTGCTCGAATCCCAGGAGTTCCAGGAACGCGTGGCCGAAATGGCCGAAGAAGGCGAAGTCGTAATCGACACCGAGGGCGGCGAAATCGTGACGGATATCACGTCCGGTGAAGAGGAACCTGGCGACTGATCCAGGCCGTCCGCGAACAGTTTTTTTCGTTCACGGGTATCGATAGTCCGGGGTGTCGTCCACGTCCGACTCGTCGCGCTCGGCTATCGGTGTCAGGTTCCGTTCGTCAGTGGCGTAGCCGAGCCACACCCCAAGCAGAATCGCGACGAACAGGAGGTAGACGGGAAACAGCGTCAGCGTCGTTGTCACGTGGAACGGGTCCGACGGCGAGAGCAGGCCGATCCAGTAGCACACGACGAGCGCCACGGCACCCGAGACGGCAGCGATCCTGAAGTACGTCTCGAAGGTCTGCTCCGCGATCGGGCCGGGTGACGCGTCCACGCCCATACTACCTCTAATCGAGACGCGGGTTTAAGCTGCACGTCGGGTGTGGTCGTGCGGTGGGGGGTCGCAAGATATACCCGGACGTGACTTCCCTACACGTCAGAACATGATGTTCATGAGTAGCGACCGTGACAATCCCGATGTGTGCCGTGATAGCTTGAGCGAATCACGTCCGGGTGTATACAGCGCGTATGCCCGGTTGCGCCGGAGCCGATCAGTCGTCGTAGTCGTGCTGGTACTCCCAGTGATACTGGCAATCCGTACACGAGGCCCACTCGGGAAAGTCCATCATCTCGGGGTGGCGGACGCCGTAGTCCAGCTGCCGTTGGCAGTGCGGGCACGCGAACATCAGGACGTCGACCTTCCCGAACTTGTCGGGAGGTGACTCGAAGCCACAGGTCGGACAGTCGATGAAGTCGTTGGCGAACTCGTGTGTGAACGAGCTGCTGCAGGTGGGGCACTCGACCACCGCGGGCGGCCGTTTGGCCCAGCCGACGTCCCCCCGCTTGAACGTGCTGTGGGCCTCCGGCACTGCCAGGGTGAACGTCTCCGGCCCCTCTTTCTCCCACGGCGGCTCGAGAACAAACATCACACATTTTTTTAGTAAACTCAACATTGTGCAGATCTAGGGGTTCGAACGGCATAAGCGGCGCGGGTACGACCTCAGGTACCCGTGACCTGCCGGATGCTCATACGGGCGGACACAGTACCAACGATTCATACGGTCGTGCGTGACTATTAGTAGTAGTCCCACTCGTCGTCGGTGTCCCCTTTTGTGACACCGGTATCGTCGTCTTTGGTCTTCTCCGGCGCGACCTCGCGGGGGTCTTTCATCCCGTCGCCTTTCATCGACCGGTAGAGGAACACGCCCATCGAGACCATCCCCCCGAGCAACAGCAGCGCCCCGGCGACCAGCGCGAGCGAGAACGCCATCTCGAACACCCCGGATGGGAACGATTGAAGCACAGGAGTCTGCATACGAACCAGTACGGACTCTGTCTACATGAGTATTTTCCGGGACACTCGCTGTGACCCGGAGATTCCGTGACTCCTCTGGCGGGAGCGCGACCCCGTGTCGCGGCCGGCGTTGTCCCCGAACCGACCGTTCACTCGTTTTTCGGACCGACGGCTGTCACCGGAACGTCGGTCTTGCGCATGACCTTCTCCGCCGTGCTCCCGATGTACTTGTCGACCGTCGCGCCACGGCCCTGCTGGCCCATGATGATGGTACCGATGTCGTTTCCTTCCGCGTACTCGACGATCTCCTCGGCGATCCCCCCCTTCCGGACGATCCCTCGACCCTCCAGCCCGCGGTCCTTCGCTCGCTCGACGACATCTGTCACGACTTCTTCGCCGTACTCCTTGTACTCCTCCATGTCCTCGTCCGAGAGCCCGACAGTCAGGATGTACGTCGCCTGCGTCTCGACCACGTACAGCGCGTGAACCTCGGCGTCGAACGCCTCCGCGAGGTCGATCGCATAGTTGACTGCCCGCTCGACTTCCTCGCTCCCGTCCGTTGCGATGAGAACTGTTTCGTGCATATTTCTCGTCCTGTTACCGTTCTCAACTTCAAATAAAATAATTTTTCATCTACTGGTTTCCTGTCACGTAATCGCCGTCGATAGCGGCTATATCGGGCGTTCTTTACTCTACCGTGTTTGGTTCCCTGTCTGATGTGTGGCGTTTCGGGACGTGTTCACTCATTTGCTTGTTTCTCTGACATAAATAGCGAACGCCGCGAGGACGAACAGCGTCCCGGAGAGGACGAACCGGTCAGCGGAGAGGGTCACGAGCGCCGCGATCCCGAACAGGGCGGCGGCGACGGTCGCCCCGATTGCGATGACGTTTACCATTGTGTTCATACTGGTGACTGTAATTCGTTTACTCACCAGTCTCTGCTCTCTGCGGAGACAGACCCGTTCCGCCTGGATTCTCACTTCGAGTGTTCACGTACGTACAGCCACCAGTATCAGTAGGTTCGGCCGTCGGCTTATGTGTTGTCCCTTTCCCCCTGCTCCCGGAACTCCATCCACAGTCCGACGAGCCCGAGAAACGCGGCCACGCTGCCGAGTCCGATATTGAACAGCGAGCCTTCGAGCGTGCCGAGCACGACGAAGGCAAGCCCGCCGACGAGCAAGAATACCCGCAGTAGTGTTCGGAAACGCCAGTTCATCCGTGCTCACCCGTCTCTCGCCAGCCCCTTACGTCTTCTCACGCGCCCGTCGGGTGTGCCGGCCGCCAGGAACTCGGGACGTCCATCCCATCTGAAACTGAACCTGTCCAAGCAGTCATATACTTCCTTGTCAAACGGGAGGGACATGGGAATCGAAGATACGAGCAGCGTCGACCAGGTTCTCCGGACGACGGTCCTGCCCGCGGACCGGAGACGGGACCACGAGTCGCTTCCGGACAAACACCCCGCGCTCCGGTTCGACGAGGCGTGCAGAACATGATCGACAGGGAACTGCTCGAACTCGTCCCGCATTTCGTCGCGATGGTGGTTCTGGTTTCGGTCGTCCTCGGCGGGTTTCGACTGGTGCTCGGGACGCCCGCAGTCTGGTTCGACCCCATCGCAGCGCTCCTCGTCGTCTTCCTGTACCCTTTCGCCGTCCGCCGGCTCGGCATCGCACCGACCAGGTGGGAGTGATACTGGTGGCTGTCATTCGTTTACTCACCAGTATGACGAACCACGACGTCGACACCGGGTGGCTGGATCGAGCACTGACGGCCACCCACGATCCGTGCCAGACCGGGGGTCCGCCCCCTCCCGGGATTGAGGTCCTCGCGAATCAAAGCTGGCATTTAATTACTGAGTCCGCCTACTGTGTGTATGCGAGGGATACACGTCGGGACAGCAGCCGGTATCCCGATCAAACTCCACTGGACGTTTCTGATCGTACTCCCGCTGTTCGCCGCCGCCATCGGCTGGGACATCGGGCTGCTGGCGGAGGTGGTAAGCGAACTCCCCGGCGACGACGTCGATCCGGGGGCGCTGGAGGGCGAGTACCAGCCGTGGCTCCTGGGACTGGTCGCCGCCGTGGGGCTGTTTGTCGGGGTGTTCCTCCACGAACTCGGGCACTCGCTGGTGGCGTTGCGCTACGGCTACGAGATCGAGTCAATCACGCTGTGGCTGCTCGGCGGGCTAGCGAACTTCACGGAGATGCCCCGCGACTGGCGCCACGAGTTCGCGATCTCGGTGATGGGACCCATCGTGAGCGTCGGCGTCGGCGTCGCCTGCTACCTCGGGTTCCTGCTGACGCCGGCGGGTGCGGACGCTCCCAGGTTCGTCCTGGGGTATCTCGCCGTGCTCAACGTCGTGCTCGCGGGGTTCAACATGCTCCCGGCGTTCCCGATGGACGGCGGGCGCGTTCTGCGCGCGCTGCTCGCGCGGAATCGGTCGCACGCGAAAGCGACCCAGCAAGCCGCCGAGGTCGGCAAACTGTTCGCGTTCTTCCTGGGGCTCGTCGGGCTGTTCAGCGCCAACATCATCCTCGTCATCCTGGCGTTTTTCATCTACATCGCGGCTTCGAGCGAGGCCCAGCAGACTGTGATGAGTGCCGCGTTCGAGGGCGTCACCGTCGCCGACATCATGACCGAGCGCGACCAGTTGGACGTCGTCGCTCCCGACGTTTCGCTCGCGGCGCTGGTCGACCGGATGCTGGAGGAGCGACACACCGGCTACCCGGTGGTCGACAACGGCGACCTCGTCGGGATGATCACGCTCGGTGACGTCCAAGACGTCGATCCGGTGGAACGGGAGGCGTTCACCGTCGGGGACGTGATGACCGAGGACGTCGTGACGACCTCGCCGGAGACGGAAGCGATGGACGCGCTCCGGACGTTGCAGGAACACGATATCGGCCGACTGCCGGTCGTCGAGGACGGCGAACTGGTGGGGCTGGTCTCGCGGACCGACCTGATGACCGCATTCAACATCCTGCGGACGCGAAACGTCGACCGCGTCGCACCCGACGCCGACGACGTGACGGCAGGGCCGGGTCAGGAGGCCGGGTCGCCGCTCGAACGGACCGGACGACGCTGATACTGGTGGCTGTAATTCGTTTACTCGCCAGTCTCTGCGGATACAGACCCGTTCCGCCTGGGTTCTCAATTCGAGTGTTCACGTACGTACAGCCACCAGTATGAACCCGTTTACGACGCCGTTCGTAGGCGATCAAGTTACCGGCGGGGCCAGCGGCGGTCAGCGGCCTTCGATTCCCCGATCGAGCCGCCGGAGCCGTTCGACCCGCTTCTCGGTCGGCGGGTGGGTGCGGAACAGCTTTGCGATGGCGCCTTTCGAAATCGGCACGATGAACAGCGCGTTCAGCTCCGCCTCCTCGCGCATGTCCCGTTTGGGAAGCTGCTCCATCTCGTCGGAGATCTCGATCAGCGCGCTAGCCAGCCCGAGGGGGTTGCCGGTGATCGCCGCCGCGCCGCGGTCGGCCGCGTACTCGCGGTACCGCGAGAGCGCCCGGATCAGCAGGTAGCTGACGACCCAGACGACTAACGACAGCAGGATCGCGACGATGATGCCGCCCCCGCCCCGCCCGCGCCGACCGCCGCCGAAGAAGGCGCCCCAGCGGAAGAACAGGAACGCCAGCGTCGCCAGGAACGAGGCGATGGTCATCACCATCATGTCCCGGTTTTTGATGTGGGCGAGTTCGTGGGCGATCACGCCCTCGAGTTCCTCCGCGTCGAGCGTCTCCAGCAGGCCGGTCGTCACGCAGACGACGGCGTTTTGCTGGTTTCGACCGGTCGCGAAGGCGTTCGGGACGTTGTCGTCGGCGACGGCGACGGTCGGCTCCGGCAGGTCGGCCTGCTGGGAGAGGCGCTGGACCATCCCGTGTAACTGCGGGTACTCCTCGTGCTCGACGGCCTGTGCGCCCATCGATCGCAGAACGAGTTTGTCGCTGTAGTAGTACTGGACCAGCGAGAAGCCGCCGATCAGCAGCGCGGCGACGAGGATGCTCCCGCCGGTGTACAGCCACACCCCGGCGAAGAAGACGATGTACAGCGCGAACAGGAGGAACATCGTCACGCCCATGCGGGCGCGAAGGCCCCAGTCAGATTGCCACTGCATGCGTGTCACAGCTACGTGCTCCGTGACCGAAAAGGCGCCGGTGGAACAAACCGGGGCAGCGAGAGTAGCGTCCGACCAATCACTATCAGTCCGAACAACATCGACAGAACTACTTTGGTCGAAGGTTTCTTCCAAATTGGGGGCGGTAGCGTAGCTTGGACAGCGCGGGGGCTTCCGGAGCCTCAGGTCGCGGGTTCAAATCCCGTCCGCTCCGCTCTGATTTACATAACAGTTGTCATCTCCGCGAATCTCGCGCAGTGTCACCACTCACCGTGCAAACGCGGGGCATACGATATTCGAAAATCGACTGCGAGTTTCGTACCCTATCGTCGGGTTTATTACGATGTGCGGACTCCCCCTGGGTAATGACAGAGAACGAGGACCGGACGATCCTGCTGATCGGGAGCGGGCCGATTCAGATCGGGCAGGCCGCCGAGTTCGACTACTCGGGGGCACAGGCGTGTCGCGCACTGCGCGAGGAGGGAGCCAGAGTCGTGCTGGTCAACTCCAACCCCGCGACGATCATGACCGACCCGGACATGGCCGACGAGGTGTACATCGAGCCGATCAACACCGAAGCCATCGCGGAGATCATCCGCAAGGAGCGCCCCGACGGCGTGATCGCTGGACTGGGTGGCCAGACCGGGCTGAACGTCACCGCCGAACTCGCCGAGGAAGGCGTGCTGGAGGAGTACGACGTCGACGTGATGGGCACGCCACTGGACACCATCTATGCCACCGAGGACCGCGACATGTTCCGCCAGCGGATGGAGGACATCGACGAACCAGTGCCCGAGTCCATCACCATCGACTCGATGGACGAGGTGGAGGGCGCCGTCGAGGCAGTCGGGGGGCTGCCGGTCATCATGCGCACAACCTACACGCTGGGGGGCGCCGGGTCGGGAGTCATCGACGACATGGACGAACTCGAAGGGCAGGTCCGGAAGGGGCTGAACCTCTCGCGGGACGACCGCGTGATGATCACCGAATCCATCGACGGCTGGATCGAACTGGAGTACGAGGTGATGCGCGACGCCGATGACTCCTGTATCATCATCTGCAACATGGAGAACCTGGACCCGATGGGCATCCACACCGGGGAGTCGATGGTCGTCACCCCGAGCCAGGTGATCCCCGACGAGGGCCACCAGATCATGCGCGACACCGCCTTGAAGGTGATCCGGGAACTCGGCATCCAGGGCGGCTGTAACATCCAGTTCGCCTGGCGCGACGACGGCACGCCCAGCGGCGAGTACCGCGTCGTCGAGGTCAACCCCCGCGTCTCCCGGTCGTCGGCGCTGGCCTCGAAGGCGACCGGCTACCCGATCGCTCGCGTCACCGCGAAGGTCGCGCTGGGCAAGCGCCTCCACGAGATCGAAAACGAGATCACCGGCGAGACGACCGCCGCCTTCGAGCCAGCGATCGACTACGTCGTGACGAAGGTGCCGCGCTGGCCCAAAGACAAGTTCCGCGACGTCGCGTTCGAACTGGGGCCGGCGATGAAATCGACCGGCGAGGCGATGGCGATCGGCCGCACGTTCGAGGAGTCGCTGTTGAAGGCGCTGCGCTCCTCGGAGTACGACCCCGCCGTCGACTGGGGGGAGGTCAGCGACGCGGAACTCGAAGCGGACTACCTGGCGACGCCGACCCCCGACCGCCCGTACGCGATGTTCGAGGCGTTCGACCGCGGGTACAGCGTCGAGGAGGTCGTCGAACTCACGGAGATCCGGGAGTGGTACGCCGAGCGGTTCAAGCGGGTCGCCGACGCCGCCGAGGCCGCCGCGGAGGGCGAGTTCCAGACCGCCGCCAGCGCCGGGTTCACCGACCAGGAGATCACCGCGCTCGCCGGCGGGGAGTTCGGCGACACCCACGCCTCATGGCTCCCCGAGCACCTCGGGGAGGGCGACGCCGTCGAGGAGTCCGCCGCGACCGACGGCGGCGCGGTCACCGTCGAGCAGGTCGACGCCGAAACCTCCGACCGGGACTTCAAGCTGGTCGACACCTGCGCCGGCGAGTTCCGGGCGTCGACGCCGTACTACTACTCGGCTCGCGATCCCATCTCGGGCCTCAACCGCGACGAACTCAGGGTCGACCGCGATGTCGAGAGCGTCGTGGTCGTCGGCGGCGGCCCGATCCGCATCGGCCAGGGCGTCGAGTTCGACTACTGCTCGGTCCACGCCATCGACGCGCTCCGGGAGATGGGCATTGACGCCCACGTCGTCAACAACAACCCCGAGACAGTGTCGACGGACTACGACACCTCCGACGGCCTGTTCTTCGAGCCGATCACCGCCGAGGAGGTCGCAGACGTGATCGCAGCGACCAACGCCGACGGCGTCATGGTCCAGTTCGGCGGCCAGACCAGCGTCGACATCGGCCGCCCGCTCGAGGACGAACTACAGCGCCGCGGCCTCGACTGCGAGGTCCTCGGCACCTCCGTCGACGCGATGGACCTCGCGGAGGACCGCGACCGGTTCAACCGCCTGATGGACGACCTGGGGATCGCCCAGGCCGAGGGCGGCACCGCCACGAGCAAGGCGGAGGCCCTCGAACTGGCCCACGAGATCGGCTACCCGGTGCTCGTGCGCCCCTCGTACGTGCTCGGCGGGCGCGCGATGGAGGTCGTCTACAACGACGAGGACCTGAAGACGTACATCGAGGAGGCGGTCAGAGTGTCGCCCGACAAGCCGATCCTGATCGACGAGTTCCTCGCTGACGCCGTCGAACTCGATGTCGACGCCGTCTCCGACGGCGAGAACGTCCTCATCGGCGGCGTGATGGAGCACGTCGAGACCGCCGGCATCCACTCCGGCGACTCCTCGTGTATGATCCCGCCGCGCTCGCTGGGCCGGGAGGTCAACCGCCGCGTGCGCGAGGTCACCGAGGACATCGCCCGGGCGCTCGACACGGTCGGCCTGCTGAACGTCCAGCTCGCGGTGCGGGACGGCGAGGTGTACGTGCTGGAGGCCAACCCCCGCTCCTCGCGGACGGTGCCGTTCGTCTCGAAGGCGACGGGCGTCCCGATCGCGAAGATCGCGGCGAAGGTGATGGCCGGTGCCAGCCTCGACGAACTCGACTACGAGGAGCAGATCCCCGAGCAGGTCAGCGTCAAGGAGGTCGTCCTGCCGTTCGACCGCCTGCCGGGCAGCGACCCACGCCTCGGCCCGGAGATGAAATCGACCGGCGAGGTGATGGGCACTGCCGACACGTTCGGCAAGGCCTACCAGAAAGCCCAGATGTGCGTCGGCAAGCCGATCCCACTGGAGGGCACGGCGATCATCGACCTGCCGGTAGCGGGCTTCGAGGAGTTCTTCGACGTGCAGGAGCTGGACGACTACCCCGACACCGACGCGGTCAAGCAGGCGCTACGCGACGGTGAGATCGACCTCGTGATCTCCCGGGAGCGGGACGTTCTGGAGGTCTGCGTCGAGGAGACGATCACCTACTTCTCGACGATCGAGAGCGCGCAGGCGGCGCTGGAGGCGATCCGCCACTCCGGGGAGCCGATCGACGTCGAGCCGGTCGACGACCGGCCCAAGATGCGGGAGTACTGGGGCCAGCCCAAGGACCGCGAGGACCTGCGCACGCAGATCGAGACGCTCCGCGGGATCGCCGACGCGGGCTACCTCGACGCGCTCGGCGTCGACGACGACGAGCGGACGGCGTTCGTCGACGCCCTGAACTCGGTGATGGACACGATCGACCGGTCGGTGCTGTTGTTGACCTCCAGCGCCGACGCGGACCCGGCGGAGATCGACGCGGTCAGGGAGTCGCTGGCCGACCACGGGTACGACGCGACACTCGTCGACGACCTGCCGGAGATCGACGGCGGCTCCGACGACGGGGACACCGCGGCGTACATGATGCTCTCGCGGTTCTCGATCCTGATCGACCGCGACCCCTCCCGGCGGCTCACCGAGTACGAAACCGCAAAAGCGCACAACAACGTCCTCGCGCGGCTGGTGCCGGCCGACCGCGACCGGCAGACGACCCACGTGATCGGCGGCCACGAGGACGCCGACCTCGACCACGTCGCCGAGTTCGAGTTCGAGGACGACCCGACCGAGGTGCTCGACGAGGCACTCTCCTGGGCGGAGTCCGTGCTCGAGGAGCGCCGCGAGTCGACGCGTGACCGCTCCCCCTGGCGGAGCACGTAACGGCCCTCTGCTGGCGGCAGTCTGCGTCGATCCACCCGCTGACGGCGGCTGCGTCGGGCGCTGCGCGGACCCGCTGTGCCAAAGGCGTTCACAACAGGCAGTGTGACAGGGTGTCCCTGCGCGGCGATCACCGAGTGAGGGCTGGCTTTTCGGGGCGTGTTCGACCGCTACTGGCGCTCGTCGTCGGCTGAGCCGGCGACCAGTTCCCCGGACCGCCTGGGCATCGAATCAGTATCGGGCGTCCAGCTGAGTTCGACCGTCCACCGGCGGCCCTCGTCCTCGTCTTCGTCTTCGATCACGTATTCGACGATGTGGACGTTACCGTCGGGTTGGGGGTACAACCGTCCCTGGACGGGTCTGTCTCCGTCGGAGCTGCTCGTGAGTCGATCGCGCAGCGTTCGGAGGTAGGTGTCGAGTTCCGCCCGGTCGAGCGACGCCTCGCGCCGCAACTGGTGTGGTCTGGCGCCTTCGCCGACGCCGCCGGGCCGGCCCGAGGCGTGCTCGCCGATCACTGCGTTGATGACGGCGCCGAGGAGGAGGACGAGCGCCGAGAAGTAGAGGTACGTGATCACGACGATGATGCTGCCGGCGAAGCTCCCCGATCCGGGGTCGGAGAACGCGAGGTACACCTGAAAGAAGCTCTGGAACGCCGTCCAGCCGACCGCGGCGAACAGTGCGCCGGGGAGGACGTCCCGTAGGCCCAGCTCGCAGTCGGGGAAGACGTAGTACATCGGGAGGAACGCGACGATGAGTCCGCCGAGCAACACCAGTGGCGTGATGAGCCCGCTGAAGGGGATCACGCCCGAGAAGGCGGCAAACGCGGCACTCGTCCCGACCGTGGCGATCACCGCAATCCCGAGACCGAAAAGGACGACGAGACTGTCCTTTAGTTTGTCGGCGAACGAGTTGTCGTCGACGGTCTCGTAGATCTCCGAAAACGCCGTGTCGAGACCCCGGAAGATCTTCAGCGCCCCCCAGACCAGGACGACGAGCCCGACGACCGAGGCGCTGCTGACGCCGGATTGTTCCTGGAACATCTGCTGGACGACATCCGCGATCGGTCCTGGCAGCCGCTGATTGGCGACCTCGACGATCCGGGTCTCCAGGCCACCACCAGCCAGGGTGAGTACGAGAAAGAGGAGGATCAGAAGCGGTGCCAGCGAGACGAACGCGCTGTACGCGATGCCCGCCGCCATGAACGGTACGTTCTTTTCGGAGAAGTCCGTGTAGACCCGCTTTACGAACCTCCGTGTGTCGGAGACCGATACCATACAGGCAAGTTAGTAGTCCGCTCTAAAAGTATGTTTGCTGGCAAGTGCGCGCCGGCGAGCGACTCGACGGGGCATCATGGGAAATACGCAGTAGAAAAAGGTATTCTGCTTAGCCGCGGAACGCCCCGACGAACCGGCCGATTCATAGTGATTATTGTGAGTCGTTCCGGGATCGACCGCGGTACTGCGTGCGGTCGACCCGGTAAACAGTTACAATAATCACTATCAGACGGCGTCGATCGCCCGCCGGCCCGCCTCGACGACGTCCGGTTCGAAGTCGTCGGCCCGCCGTTGCAGTGCCGCCGCGGTGAACCACTCCCACTCCTCGGCGGCGGCTTCGCCCGGCGCCGGGTCCAGGTCGCGGCTCCCGACCGTCCCGTAGTAGACGAAGTCGACGTGCTGGTGGCCGACCTCGCCGTCGCAGACGTTGATGTCCTCCAGCAGGAAGTGCTGCGGTTTCGGGATCGACGCGGCAGTCGGCGACTGGAGGTCGTCGACGGGGGCGACCAGCTCGACGTCGAGCCCGAGTTCCTCGCGGACCTCACGCCGGGCAGCCTCGTGGGGGAGTTCCTCGCGCTCGACGTGGCCCCCCGGCGGCAGCCACATTCCCAGCCGGTCGTGCTCGTGCAGCGCCACCGCCCCGCCGTTGACGACGTACACCGTCGCCACGAAGTGTCGGGTCGTCTCCATACCACCCCCAGGCGTAGCTGGGGCTTGTAGGTTGTGTCACCGGACGAAGTACGGTTCGTCGCCGGCGATGAACCGGCCGAGATCCGAGAGCTGGCGGTAGTCGGTCTCCAGGATCGCCGCGAGGCGCTCGGCGAGGACGTCGGCGTCGGCGGCGTCCTACTCGGCGGGGTCGGCGATCGGCACGACGAGCCACCCGGCGCCGCGGAGCTCCTGCCCGTGGAGATCGGCCATGTCCAGTGGGTCGGGGACGGCCTTCGAGGTGTAGGTTGCCAGCACGTGCTCGGTGGCCCGCGCCCCGACGGGCAGCAGGATGTGTGCCGTGATCGCCCGGAGTTCGGCGTCGAAGTACGGCTCCATCCGGCCGTAGGCGTCGGCGTCGGGCACTGCCTCGCCGGGGTCGCACATGTGCAGATACGAGAGAAACGTGTGGTGCGTGAGGAGTTCGTCGTCGGTCACCGCGAGCAGCCCGCCCCGTTCCAGCGCGTCGAAAAACGCCGCCGACCAGGGCTCGTCAGCGAACGGGATCTCCGAGTCGCGGCCGCCGTGGACCCCGGGGTGGTCGCCGATCACGTGGAAGTCGGCGCTCGCGTCGCCGTACCCCGGGACGTACCGCTCACAGGGCGGGCGCATGCCGAACGGGTTCCGTGCCGACTCTGAAACGAACTCCACGTCGCTTGCCTCCCCGTTGCTCGCGGCTGGACAATAGCGTGACGATTGCGGTCGGTATCCCGGAGCAGGCTGCTGTGACCAGTCCGAGGGGCTGCCTGTCACTCGGGTTTCCGCAGGCGTCCGGGAAGCACCTGCCCCCAGAGGTGTTTGTCGAGCAGTCCCACCCGCAGCGGCTCCTCGACGTCGATGCAGCAGGACAGCCGCGGGTAGCCAAAGCGGACGGCCGCCGCGTCGTGCCAGTGGGTCGGCTCCGGCGCGGGATCGACCTCGACCGTACAGGTCGAGCACAGCCCCCGGCCGCCGCAGTTGGCGTACCGCGAGACGGTGCCGTACACCTCGAAGCCGTGTTCCAGCAGCGCGTCGCGGAGCGTCCGGCCGCGTTCGACCTGGATCGTGGTCTCTGTCCCCCCGTCGACGACTGTCACCGGTACTGTGTCGCTCACTGCCAAAGTGCTAGGGAACGCCAGCCAAGAACGTTGTCCCGCCGGCTGTCCGACAGGCAGGCGCCACCGCGCTGACGAGGCGAGCGACAACAGCCGTGCGGACGAGTAACGGTCCGGAAGCGCCGAGCCGGCCTTCCCGAGCAGGTGCCCGACCACGTGAGCGAGATCCGCGAGACGATCGAGTCGTTTCTGAGCGGCGAACTCGACAGCCTCGGTGACGCGCCCAACGCCGGTTTTTCGGTCCAGTTAACGTAACTGATAATGGAGAGGTGGGTTAATGTAGAGAGACCCGTAGATTGTACACGACAGGAGCATGGGCGCTTACGTTTGTACCATTGCAGGAGGCAAGGGCGGAGTCGGACGGACGACCACGGCGATCAACCTCGGGGTCGTCTTCGAGGAGGGTGGCTACGACACGGTGCTGGTCGACGCCGACCTCGGGATGACCAACGTCGGCAAGATGCTCGCGGTCGAGAGCGACGAGACGCTCCACGACGTGCTCGGCGGGAACGCGGCGGTCTCGGACGCGCTGACCGACACCGAGCACGGGCTGAGCGTGATCGCCGGGGACGGCGACCTCGAAGCGTACGCCAACGCCGACCCGGCGAACCTGCGGGGCGTCATCGAGACGCTCCGGGAGAGCTTCGACGTCGTACTGGTCGACACCAGCCCCAAGATCAGCCACGAGATGGCAGTGCCGGTCGGACTCGCCGACGGCACGCTGCTGGTCTCGACGGCCGAGGACGTGGCGCTGACCGACGCGGTCCGGACCGCCGACTTCGCGGACCGCGTCGACGGCAACGTGCTGGGGCTCATGCTCACGCGCGTGACCGACCCCGAACAGGTCGAGATCGATCACGAGGAAATCGACGCGCCGCTGCTCGGCGTCGTCCCCGAGAACGCCGACGCGGTCACAGAGGAGCCGCTCGTCTCGACTGCCGAGGAGAGCCCGGCGGCCCAGGCGTACCGCGACCTGACGGCCGTACTCATCCGCGGCCTCGAGGCCGGCGAGATCCCCGACGACGAGGAGCCTGTGTTCGAGGAGTCGTGGTTCGGCGCGACGGCGGACGACGACCCCGGCGAAACGGCCGAAGAGGCCGGCGAGGACGATGAGGACGACGAGAACGCGGACAACCTCAACATGTTCCGCCCGCGGTTCTAGAACTGCCAGTACTCGCCGCCCCCGGGGGGAGCCTTCGACCGGGCTATGCCTCGACAGTCGGCGACCGCGACGCGCTCGCGGACGGGGAGCCTTCGACCAGGCTATGCCTCGAACCCGTCCTCGAACACGAACGTACCGTCACGCTGGACGGTCTCGCCGTCGACCTCGATGAAGGAGTCCTCGCTCATGTCGACGATCATGTCCATGTGCATCGCGCTGTCGTTGCCCTCGTTGTCCTCGCCGACGGTGTCGTCGTAGGCCCGGCCCAGCGCCATGTGGACGGTGTCGCCCATCTTCTCGTCGAACAGCATGTTGTAGGTGAACTGGTCGATGTCGCGGTTCATCCCGATGCCGAGTTCGCCGAGGCGCTTGGCGCCCTCGTCGGTGTTCAGCACGGCCGTCAGCACCTCCTCGTTCTTGGCGGCGGCGTGCTCGACGACCTCGCCGTCCTCGAACCGGAGGGACACGTCCTGGACCTCCCGACCCTGGGCCATCAGCGGCTTGTCGAACAGCACCTCGCCCTCGACGCTGTCCGGGAGCGGCGCCGTGAACACCTCGCCACCGGGCAGGTTGTGCTCGGCGTAGTCGTTCTGGGTCGGGTTGCCGTCGATCGACATCCGGATGTCGGTGCTGTCGCCGGAGACGATGTGGACCTCGTCCCCGGGGTCGAGAATCTCGACCAGCTGCTGTTGGTGCTCGCGGACCGCGTCCCAGTCTTTGATGATCGCGTCCCAGACGAAGTTCTCGTAGGCGTCGGTGCTCATCTCGGCGTCCTGGGCGTTCGCCGGCGCGGGGTACTGCGTTCCGAGCCAGCGCTTGTCCATCATGATGTCCTGGATCTCCTTGTTCACCTTCGCCATGACGCTGTTTTTCTCCGGGTCGACGTCGCTGGTCTCGAACGTGTTGGCGTCGGCCCGGATGCCGATGGCGACGTCGGCCTCTTTGACGCCCGCCAGCGAGACCTCCGAGATGCTGATGTCCTCGGCGTCGATCGCTTTGCGGTAGGCGCGGTCGACGCGCGAACTCGACGCGCGCACGGAGATGTTCGCACCCCGCTCGCCGCACAGCTCCGCGACGGCGACCATCAGGTCCTCCGCGACCGGGTGGCCACGGATGACCACTTCGTCGTCCGGCTGTACCGCTGTGGAGTGATCGACGATGATCTCTGCGTGCTCGCGGACTCGTGGATCCATGTGCTATCTGCTGGCCGGTTCACAATTAACCATGTCGGTCTGTTCCCGGCCGGGCAACCACGCCCGCAGCCGTCCCGATCCGGGTGTCTATGCGACGGCTGTCCCGGGAAAGTATTTGAGTCTCGGCCACCGAATCCCCCAGCACAGGCAGGGGAGCCGACACTACTGCACAGATGACGGGGATCGAGCCGGACCGTCGGTCGTTTCTGGCGAGCGTCCTGGGGGGCGCTGCAGCGCTGTCGCCGGCCCGCGGCTGGACCGGTACGGCGACCGGGGAGTCGGCACCGGCCGAGCCGGTCGCACACGAAGCGTACGCCGTCGACGCGGTCCCCGGCGACCCCGGCGAGGTGTGGGTACAGCTGTCCGTCGAGCCGGGTCCGGGCACCGAGTCACTGACGTACGACCGGCCGGCCGACGGGACAGTGATCGCCCACCGGGGGTTCGATCCCGTCAGCGGCGGGCTCCGCTGGGACGGCAGCGACCACCCGGCGATCACCTACACGGCGTCGCCGACGTTCGGCTGGGCCGCCGGCGACCGCTGGGGGTTCGCCAGGAAAGCGGAACTGGTGCTCGAGCGACGGAACGGGGCGCCGACGCGGTCGTTCACCTTCCCCCGCGGCGGGTACGGCCACCCCGACCTGCCGGGGCAGTCCTACGTCGGGCCGTGTGAGACGACGGCGCGATCGATTGGCGGCGTCTCGGCGACGTACGTCAGGCCGGGCCGCTGGAGCGGGCCCGCCGCGCCGCCGGCGGCGCTGTACTTCGACATCCTGGAAACGACGACGGGGTTGCTGGGGCTGGACGAGCCGTTCCCGACGATCGGCTACGCCGCGCCGTCGCTGGAGGGCTCGCACGGTATCGCCAAGCGCGGGGCGACTGCGAGGACCGCGCGCCCGCACTTCGCGTTCGACCAGCGGTCGCCGGCCTCGATCGCCCACGAGTTCGTCCACACCCAGCAGGACTACTTCGTCGCCCGGGAGTACCGGTGGCTGCTCGAAGGGGTCGCAACGTTCTACGAACACCGCGTCGGCTACCGGTACGGGCTGACGCCGCTGTCCCCGCTCGACGGGCCCAGCGTGCGCGAGCCGATCGAGGGGAGCCGGCGGGCCGGGGCCGTCTACGACAAGGGCGCGGCGGTGTGTCTCCTGCTCGACCGGCAGCTTCGGGAACTCCGTGACGGGGCCGTCGATCTGGGTGACGTGCTGGCGACGCTGAACGCACACGACCACGCTGCCGCCCAGTCGCCGACGATCGACCACGGGACGTTCACGGACCTGGTCGCGGAGACGGCCAGCGCACGCCTCGACGGCTGGCTCGACAAGCGGATCAGCGAGCCCCGCGAGATCAGGGTGCCCGACGACATCGAGGCGTTCTACCCCGGACCGGACGCGCCATGGCCGCGCCTGCAGTCGGTTCCGGCGGAGGTGACGCCGTCGGGTCCCGAGGACCGGTTCGGGATCGACGTCGCCGTGGCGACGCGTGACGCCGCCGTCGACGCGCTGGACCTGACCGTGACGGCCACTGCGCCGGACGCCGTCCGGTTGGGGGAGGTCGACGTCGTCGCCAGCGACTCGGAGTACGAACTCGGGACTGTTCGACGGCAGCGGCGGAGCCGTACGCTCTCGGTCAGCGTCGAGTACCCCTCGGGACGGGCGCCCGGTTCGCTCGCCGAGGCCCCGCCGGTCGTCATCTCACTCGACCCCGTCGGCACGGCAGCGACGCGGCTGCGCGCCACCGGAACCGTCACCTACCGCGACGGGAGCGAGGAGTCGCTCGCGACGGGGCGCAGCGGCACGCGGGCCGTCGTCGGGACGGAGCCGCCGGCCGAACCCACCGTCGTCCCGGGGACAGTGCCGGTCGCCGAACCGGTCGAACTCGCCGTGGTCGACCCCGACCCCGACGCCATCTACCTCTGGCGGTTCGGGACCGACGGCGGCGTGGGGGCGATCGGGCCGCAGGTGACACACCGGTTCGGACTGCTCGGCGAGACCGGGGTCACCGTGACAGCGGTGGATCGTGCCGGCAACCGGACGACCGGATCGACGACGCTGTCGGTGACCGACGGGGACGGGCCGCTCTTTTTCGGGGACGCCGACGAGCACTGCCTGATCCGCGCCCAGGGGGAGCGGCGACGGGCAGACGGCTCGGAGCCCGTGAGCCGGTGGCTGCTGGAGCGCCTGGCGACGACGTGCAGCGGCGACCGGAGCGATGATCCCGTGCAGTGAGGGTGGCCCGCCGACGGGACCTCCTCACAGAGCTTGCGCGATTCACTCACGGGAAGGGCGCGATTCTCTCGCCGCATCAAGATAATGCTCCAGTCTGTGGGTCGGTCACTGGCGTCGAAAAAGGTGATTGCTGCTTTTGCAAACACGGCAGTCGCGGGGCCACTCATCCCGGGCGTCACGGAGAAGAACGTTTTAACTGCTGGCGTGGCGTGTTGGAACCAATGAGCGACTCCGAGAGTGGCCCCAGACAGGTAGACGACCCGGACTACCACAGCGTGAACCACACGGCGACACAGACGTGTGGATGGACGAAGAACGCGCTCCGGGGCGAGGGCAAGTGCTACAAGAACATCTTCTACGGAATCGAGTCCCACCGCTGTATCCAGATGACGCCGGTCGTGAAGTGCAACGAGCGCTGCGTGTTCTGCTGGCGCGACCACGCCGGCCACGCGTACGAACTCGGCGACGTCGAGTGGGACGACCCCGCTGCCGTGGCCGACGCGTCGATCGAACTCCAGACCGAACTGCTGTCGGGCTTCGGCGGCAACGACCAGGTGCCCCGCGAACGCTTCGAGGAGGCGATGGAGCCCCGCCACGTCGCCATCTCGCTGGACGGCGAGCCGACCCTCTATCCGTACCTACCGGAACTGATCGAGGAGTTCCACGACCGCGACATCACCACCTTCCTCGTCTCGAACGGGACCAAACCCGACGTGCTCGACGAGTGTGACCCCACCCAGCTGTACGTCTCCGTCGACGCGCCCGACCGCGGCACGTTCGACTCGACCGTGAAGGCGGTCGAGGACGACGCCTGGGAGCGACTCATCGACACGCTGGACGTACTCGCCGCCAAGGACGAAACTCGCACGGTCATCCGGACGACGCTGGTCAAGGGGCACAACATGCACCGCCCCGAGTGGTACGCGGCGATGTGCGACCGGGCGGACGCGGACTACGTCGAGCTGAAGGCGTACATGCACGTCGGCCACTCCCGCGGCCGCCTGGATCGGGATTCGATGCCCGACCACGAGGAGGTTGTCGCCTTCGCCGAGGAGATGCGGGAGTTTCTCCCCCACGACGAACTCAAGCAGGTGCCGGCCTCCCGCGTCGCCCTGCTCGCCCGCGAATCCGAGACCTGGATCCCGAAGCTGCAGAAATCGAGCGACTTCTGGGCGCGGGACCCGCTGGCGGAGTGACGGCCACGAGAGTCCCGCGCCCCGCCGCTACTCCGGGTCGGGGGCGCCGGCGGCTTCGGCCGTAGCGAGGCGGAGCGGGTCGCCGTCCCACGTGATCTCGAGATGGTTGCGCGCCAGGTACGGCGCGATCCGTTCTCTCGTGACGAGCCCGACAATGGAGCCGTCCTCGACGACCGGCAGGAGCGTCACGCCGGCGTTCTGCATCCGCTGGGCGGCACTCGCAACGGACGTGCTCGGGCCAATGGTCACGACCGGCCTGGACATGAACGAGTCGAGGGCCGGATTCCCCGCGCGCTCGGCGAAGACCGCAACGATATCCGATTCAGTGACGATTCCGACGACCGACTCGCCGTCCCTGCAGACGACCAGCGCCGGAACTGCCGGGTCCCGAAGCCGCTCGGCCGCCGCGTCGGCCGGGAGCCTCGGCGACGCAACCGGCACCTCCCCGGTCATGACCATGGACACTGGAACGTCGATCATACGGGACACCCGCATTCCTGCTACTTAACCGTACTGTCCATAGACCCACAAATACCTTATATTCTGCTACACACATCCATATTCTCTTCCAATATCGCCAAACAGTAGCTAATATTACCTCAGAAAGACAACAAGAGGGAAACACCTGGCGCGCGTACGTGGGCAGGGGCATCGCTGCTGATACTGGTGGCTGTAATTCTTTTACTCACCAGTCTCTGCCGGCAGTATATTTCGGCGCACGGGTACGAGGGCCGGAGGGCGAAGAAGGCGTTCACTCGTCGAGATACTGGTCCAGTTGGCCGTACTCCGCCGGTGACAGAACGAGTTCGGTATCGAACGCGTCGATCCGCTCGAAGTCGTCGTTGATCGTCAACACGGTACTGACCCCCTCGTCAATCGCCACCTGTGCGTAGTAGCCGTCCCAGCCATCCACGTTCAGGTCACTCGCCCGGGACAGCCCGTTCCGAACGACAGCCTCGGACATCTCGTCGTACCACCGGATCCGTCTCGCGTCCACGAAATTCTCCAGCAGTCGGGACGCATCCCCGTTCGAGTACCCGTAGTACGTCGTCAGGACGGTGTGTGCTCCGAACACTGCAGGACACGGAACGACAGCGTCGATCTCGCCAGCGATCGCATCCCGGACGTACGAGAGTGCCGTGTCACGAACCGGGGCGTCACTGTGTGCAAGCGCAATCACGCCGACGTCGAACAGATACGGTCCGGCGCTGTCACTCATCGCGTTCTGCCGCCCCTCTCCGGACCGCGTCCCTGTGTTTGCGGGCGACCGGGTCGGCTCCGACCTCGACCGGAGCCGTTCCCGTCCGTTCCGGCGACGCCGCTTCGACGAGTCGCTCCATGCGTTCGATGATCCGGTCGGGATCGTCTTCAGGCTCGATGACCGCTCTCCCGTCGTCTTCGTGGATCGTTACTTCCGTGCCCGGAGTGATGTTGAGCCGTTCCCGGAGTTCCTGCGGGAGAACGATCCGGCCTTTCGAATCCACCTTCGCCATGTTCCCACTAACAGTGGGAAATTCATAAGTGTTGTCTCCGCGGGCTCGCCGTACGAGCAGTCGGATCCCCGAACTTAAGACCGGGCGCGCCGGCAGTACCACCGTGGACCCGTCGCGCATCTACGAGGAGTTTCCCGCCCCCGAGTACCGCGGCAATCAGGAGGAGACACTCGGGAAGATCCGCGAGGCCTTCGCCGCGGGCAACGACGTCGTACTGGTGCGCGCCCCGACAGGCAGCGGCAAGTCGCTGCTCGCCCGCGCGGTCGCGGGCTGTAGCGCCACCCCCGGCGAGGCCGGCCCGACGGACCCGATCGGCGCCTACTACACGACGCCGCAGGTGTCGCAACTGGACGATGTCGCCGGCGACCCGCTGCTTTCGGATCTGAACGTCATCCGCGGGAAGAACAACTACGACTGCATTCTCCCTGGCGAGACGGATACGCCGGTCGACCAGGCGCCCTGCGTCCGCGAGCGGGAGTTTGACTGCCAGGTCAAACACCGCTGTCCGTACTTCTCCGACCGGGCGATCGCAGCCAACCGCGAGATCGCGGCGATGACGCTCGCGTACTTCATGCAGACCGCCGGCTCGGACGTGTTCGGGATGCGCGACGTCGTCGTCATCGACGAGGCCCACGGGCTGGGCGACTGGGCGGAGATGTACGCGACGATCGACCTCGGCCCGCGGACGATCCCGCCCTGGAACGACGTCAAACCCGACGCGATCGAGGACCTGGAGGACGCCGCCGACTACGCGGAGTACCTGACGACCATCTGCACGCGCGGGCTGGAGAGCCTCCGGGGCAACGCCGAACTCACCCCCGAGGAGGTCGCCAAGCGCGACCAGTTGACGGAGCTACGGTCGGACCTGCAGTGGTTCTTAGAGGAGTACCGCGACCCCGATAGTCCGACGACGTGGGTCGTCGACCAGCCCGACGGCGAGGGGTCGCCGGTGACGATCAAGCCGCTGAACCCCGAGCGGTACCTCAAACACACCGTCTGGGACCGCGGCCGCAAGTTCGCGCTGCTGTCGGCGACCATCCTCAACAAGGAGGCGTTCTGCGCCGGCGTCGGGCTGGACCCCGACCGCGTCGCGCTGGTGGAGGTGCCCCACACGTTCCCGGTCGAGAACCGGCCGCTGTACGACGTCACGCAGGGGAAGATGACCTACGAGTACCGCGAGGAGACGCTGCCCGCCATCGCACGCACGCTCGTTCGCCTGATGCAGCGCCACCCCGACGAGAAGGGGCTGGTGCACTGTCACTCCTACGCGATCCAGGAGCAGCTGGCGGACCTGCTGGCCGACTTCGGCGTCGCCACGCGGATCCGGCGCCACGACCGGGAGGACCGGGACGCCCAGCTGGAGACCTGGAAGCGCGGCGACGGCGCCGAGGTGTTTCTCTCGGTGAAGATGGAGGAGGCGCTGGACCTGGAGGGCGAGCGCTGCCGGTGGCAGCTGCTCTGCAAGGCGCCGTACCCGAACACGCGGGACTCGCGGGTCGCGGCCCGGCTGGATGACGGCCAGTGGGGCTGGTACTACCGGGCGGCGCTGCGAACCGTCATCCAGGCCTGCGGCCGGGTCATCCGGGCGCCCGACGATTACGGCGCGACGTACCTCGCCGACACCTCCCTGCTGGAGCTGTTCGACCGCGCCCGCAGCGACATGCCAGACTGGTTCGCCGACCAGGTCCGGCGGATGGAACAGCCGGCACTGCCGGCGTTCGATCCGGGCGCGGCCGTCGAAGACGGTTCGGTCGTCTCATTCGAGTCCCCTCGTACTTCGGAACGTTCGGTCCCGGAGGTCGTCTCCGACCCGTCGTGGCTGTAGGCCACGTCTCCGGCCTCCAGGTCCGCCTGGGTGAAGCTGCTCGCCTCCGAGCCGCCCACCGTAAGCGTACCGTTGTCGGGACCGGCGGTCACGTCGAACGTCAAGTCCGCCGCGCCGTCGTCCGCGTCGGAGGCGCTGAGGG
>PXSF01000169.1:0-15396 GCA_003022845.1 Halobacteriales archaeon SW_10_66_29
CGAGGTGACCGACCACCTGCCGCTGGTGGACGAGGAGGAGATCCTGGGCGGATACTACTCGCCGACCGACGGCCAGGTGTCGGGCGTCATCGCCTGCGACGCGCTCGCCCGCGAGGCGATGGAGCGCGGTGCCGAGTTCGTCCCCCACACCCGCACCGAGGACGTCCACATCGCGGACGGCGCGGTCCAGGGCGTCGTGACAGAGAACGGCACCATCGAGTGCGACGAGGTCGTCATCGCGACGAACATCTGGGCGCGCCAGCTCGGCGAGCAGATCGGTGTCCACCTGCCGGTGACGCCGGTCGAACACCAGTACACGATGACGGAGCCGCTGGAGGAGCTGTCCGAAAGTGGCGTCGACGTCACCGATCACCCGCTGTTCGAGAACTACGAAAACGTCTCCGGCGAGAAGGCCAAGCGGCTGCTTCTGGGCCCCGACCGGCCGATCCTCCGGGACCAGGACAACGCGATGTACTACCGGACCCACGGGGACTCCTACGGGATCGGGTCGTACAACCACGAGCCGATCGTCCCCGATCCCCAGGAGCTCGGCGGCAACGACCCCGAGGGCGAACAGGGCTCCGTCCGGGAGTTCACCGACTACCACATGGACAACCCGACACATCCCGACCGCCCGCACAAGGCCCCCCGGCAGGCCAGCGACGAACTCCTGCCCGCGACGGCCGGCAAGGACCTGGAGTTCAAGTACAACGGGATGTTCGCCGAGTCGCCGAACGGCCTGCCGGTGCTGGGCCCCGTCCAGCAGTACGAGGGGCTCTGGACCGCGGCGGCGATCTGGGTCACTCACGCCGGCGGCGCCGGCAAGGCGCTCGCCGAATGGATGGAGAACGGCGTCCCGCGGCTGCCCGACGGGCCGATCGACCTCTCGCGGTGTAACGTCAACCGCTTCGACGAGCACGAGGGCAGCTGGGAGTTCGCCCGCGACATTGGCGGCGAGGAGTACCGCATCGTGTACAACGTGATGCACCCCAAGTGGGTGTGGACCGAGCACCAGCGCGACATCCGGCGGACGCCGATGTACCACTCCCACCAGGAGTACGACGCCGAGCTGTGGGCCGAAGCCGGCTGGGAGGAGCCACAGTGGTTCGAGTCCAACGAGGACCTCCTCGAGCGCTACGAGGACCGGATCCCGGACCGCCACGGCTGGGAGGGCACGTACTGGTCGCCGATCGAGGGGGCCGAGGCCCTCCACGTCCGCGAGCACGTCGGGCTCCACGACATGACGTCGTTCAACAAGGTCGAGGTGATCGGCGCCGACGCCGGCGAGTACCTCCAGTCTCTCTGTACGAACGACATCGACCTCGACGTGGGCGACATCACCTACACGCTCATGTGTAACGAGGGCGGGGGCGTCCGCGCGGACGTGACAGTCACGCGGACCGACGCGGACCGCTACCTCGTGTTGACCACCGGCCGCGAGGTCGGGAACAACCACGTCGCGTGGACCCGCGACCGTGCGCCGGAGGGCGTCGTCGTCAACGACGTTACCTCCAGCCTCGCGGCGATGGTCTGCACCGGCCCGGATGCCCGCAAGGTGCTCTCGAAAGTGATGGACACCGACCTCTCGGACGAGGCGTTCCCGTTCTACACGAGCGAGGAGACGTTCGTCAAGAACGTCCCCGTCCGGGCGCTGCGAGTCTCGTATGCGGGCGAACTCGGCTGGGAGCTGTACACCCCCTCGGAGTACGGCGAACGCCTCTGGGAGCACGTGCTCGCCGCCGGCAAGGAGTACGACATCCGGCCGTACGGCAACGGCGCGCTGGACGCCCTCCGCATCGAGAAAGGGTTCCGCCTGTGGGGCGAGGACCTCCACACCGAACACAACCCCTACGAGACGGACCTGGGCTGGGCAGTCGACCTGGAGACCGACTTCGTCGGCAAGGAGGCGGTGGCCGCGGCGGCCGACGGCGACAACATCGACCACAAGATCGCCTGCCTGACGCTGGACGACGAGGAGGAGACGATCCTCGACAACCGCCCGGTGTTCGCGCCCGGCGAGGACGAGGCGCTCGGCTACGTCCACAGCGCCGAGTACGGGTACACCGTCGGCGCCTGCGTCGCCTACACGTACGTCCCGCCGGAGTACGCCGACCCCGGCACCGACCTGGAGATCCTTTACGAGGGCGACCGCTACGCTGCGACGGTCCGCGAGGAGCCGCTGGTCGACTGATCCGCCGTTGCGCCCGACCAGCGAGACGACCTCGCCCGGTGCGGGAGGGACCGCTGGTCGACTGGTCCCTTCCGGAGAACTCGACTCGCGGCGATCGGGGTATTCCTTCCGCAGAAACATCGTTTCGCCTCTCTGTCAATCTGTGGTTGCACTCCACACCGGAAATCCGGGCTGATTCGCCACGATCCGCTGTCTGCCCCGATCTGTCGATTCTTGGTGCCTGAATCCCTCTATCCGCGTTTCTCGGTGCGAACATTCTCGCGCTACCAATGACTTTATGATTGTGACAGAAGACCATCTACCGAACGACATGAGCAGCACGGACCCCCCATCACAGGTACAGACTCTGGTCATCGGCGCCGGCGCGGTCGGGTGCAGCGTCGCGTATCATCTGACGGAACTCGGCGCCGAGGACGTGGCGGTCATCGACCAGGGACCGCTCCCGGTGACCGGCGGCTCGTCGGTACACGCGCCGGGCATCATGTTCCAGACGTCGCCGTCGAAGCTCCAGACGAAGACGGCGCACTACACGAGCAGGCTGTTCGCCGACGCGGGCGTCTACGACGAGGTCGGCGGCATCGAGGTGGCCCGCAGCGAGCGCCGCATGGCGTTCCTGCGCCGTCGGAAGGAATGGGCGACCTCCTACGGTCTGCCGGACCCGCAACTCCTCTCGCCGGCCGAGGTGACCGAGTCCCTCCCGATGGTGAACGAGGAGGAGATCCTGGGCGGGTACTACTCGCCGACGGACGGCCGCGTCGACGGGATCGGCGCCCTGCAGTGGTACATAGAGCACAGCGACGCCGCCTTCTACGGCAACACCACCGTCGAGGACCTGGAGGTGGCGGGCGGCGAGATCCAGGCCGCCGTCACCGATCGGGGCCGCATCGAGTGCGACCGGTGCGTGATGGCGACGAACAACTGGGGGTACCAGACCGGCCAGCTCGCGGGGCTGGACCTCCCCATCGCGCCGGTCGAACACCAGTACGTCGTCACCGAACCCCTGCCGGAACTGTCGGAGTTCGACAGTTCGGTCGGCGAGCACACGACGGGCCTGGACGTGCCGGGCGACCGTTCGATCCAGGAGTACATGAGCCAGGGGCCGACCCGGCCGGTCGGCCGCGACCAGGACCACTCGCTGTACTTCCGCACGCACGGCGACGCGCTCGGGATGGGGTCGTACAACCACGAGACGCTGTCGGTCGACCCCGAGGAGATGGGCACAAACAGCGAGGACCGCCAGGCTTCGGTGCGCGGGTTCACCGAGGAACACTGGACGGAGCCGACCCACCGCCACCGCGACAAATCGGCAAAGCAGGCGTTCGACGAACTGCTGCCGGCCAGCGCCGACGCGTCCTACGAGGTGACCGAGAACGGCATCTTCGTGTTCACGCCGGACGGCATGCCCGCGGTCGGGCCGACGGCCGCCGTCGACGGGCTCTGGAGCGCGCTGGCGATCTGGTGGACCCACTCGGGCGGCTACGGCCGAATCCTCGCCGAGTGGATGGAGAACGGCGTCCCGCGGCTCCCCTCCGGACCGGTCGACACCGGCGGCATCCACGTCCGGCGGTTCGAACCGCACGCCGGCGAGAAAGAGTACTTCGTCGATCGCGGCGCGACCCGGTACGAGCAGGTGTACATGGTCGTCGACCCGCGCTGGCAGCCCGACGACCACCGCGGCCTGCGCACCAGCCCGTTCTACCACCAGCAGCAGGAACTGGGGGCGGAGTTCTACCAGTCCGGCGGCTGGGAGTCGCCGCAGTACTACGAGCACAACGCGGACCTCCTGGAGCGCTACGCGGACCGGATCCCCGAGCAGGAGGGCTGGCAGGCGATTAACCGCTCGCCGATCGAGGGCGCCGAGCACCTCCACACCCGCGAGCACGTCTCGATGTTCGACATGACGACGTTCTCCTCGATCGAGGTTTCGGGCGACGGCGCCGGCGCGTTCCTCCAGCGGATGTGTTCGAACGACATCGACATCGACGTCGGGCAGGTCCGGTACTCGCTGCTGCTCAACGAGGGCGGCACCATCCTCGCGGACGTGACCGTCGTCAAACTCGACGAGGAGGAGTACGTGGTCACGACCGGCGGCGGCAACTCCCCCGGGATCCACGGCGGCTGGCTCGAAGAGCACGCCCCCGACACCGTGTCGGTGCAGATCCAGGAGGGCGGCCGGTCGACGATCGGGCTGTGGGGGCCGAAATCGCGGCTGCTGCTCCAGCGGTGTACCGACGCCGATGTGACCAACAGCGGGTTCCCGTACTTCCGCGCGAAACAGATGTACGTCGGTGAGGTGCCGGTGCTCGCGCTGCGGGTCTCCTACGTGGGCGAACTCGGCTGGGAGCTGTGGGCGCCCGTCGAGTACGGCCAGCGGCTCTGGGAGACGCTGTGGGAGGCCGGCCAGGGCCTCGGGGTCCGGCCGATGGGCGGCGGCGCCCTGAGTTCGATGCGCCTCGAGAAAGGCTACCGGCTGTGGGGCACCGACATCGACACGGACTCCAACCCCTTCGAGGCGGGGCTGCCCTTTGCGGTCGACATGGACACCGACTTCGTCGGCAAGGAGGCGCTCGCGCAGGCCCGCGAGGCCGGCATTGACAACCGCATCACGCCCCTCACCCTCGACGATTCGACGGACATCATGCTCAGCGGCCGCCCGGTGATGAAGGACGGCGAGGCGATTGGGTACGTCCAGGCGGGCAACTACGGCTACACCCTCGGCGAGTCCATCGCCTACACGTACGTCCCCGACGAGTACGCAGAGGCGGGGACGTCGGTCACCGTGCAGTGTGAGGGCCAGCGCTACGACGCGACGATCCGGGACGAACCGCTGTTCGATCCGGGCCGGGACAAGATCATCAGGTAGCCCATGAGATCGTCATCAGACAACCCATGAAATTGTCAATATAATGACACCGACAGATCCGGAGGAACCATGACTTCGCCAGACCCGGAGGAACTCCCCGTCCAGTACGAGGACATCGAACGGGCACGCGAGCGGATCGACGACGACACCGTCGTCAAGGAGACGCCGGTCGAGCAGAGCACGTCGCTCGGCGAGTTCGTCGGCGGCG
This sequence comes from Halobacteriales archaeon SW_10_66_29, assembly GCA_003022845.1. Lineage (GTDB taxonomy): Archaea > Halobacteriota > Halobacteria > Halobacteriales > Haloarculaceae > Halovenus. The sequence goes on from PXSF01000169.1 coordinate 5,263, forward strand.
ACGTGTACCTGAAGATGGAGCACCTCCAGTGGACGGGGTCGTTCAAGACCCGCGGCGCGTACAACAAGATCGTCCAGGACGTCGAGCGCGGCGTCGAGGAGTTCGTCGCCGCGAGCGCGGGCAACCACGCGCAGGGCGTCGCGCTCGCGGCCACGCGCTGTGGCGCGGACTCGACGATCTTCATGCCGGAGAACGCGCCACAGACGAAAATCGACGCGACGCGGGGGTACGGCGCGACGGTCGAACTCGTGGGCCAGGACTTCCAGAAGACGATGGCCCACGCAAAGGAGGTCGTCCAGGACCGCGACGCCGAGTTCGTCCACGCCTACGACGACACGGACATCATCGCGGGCCAGGGGACGCTCGGCACCGAGATGTACCACGACCACCCCAGCGTGGAGACGGTCGTGGTGCCGATCGGCGGCGGCGGCCTCATCAGCGGCATCTCGACGGCGATCAAACACCTCTCGCCCGAGACCCGGGTCGTCGGCGTCCAGGCCACCGGCGCCGAGACCGTCCACAAGAGTCTCGACAAGGGGATCCCGGTGACGCTCGACGAGGTCGACACCATCGCCGACGGGATCGCGACCGGCGGCATCTCCGAGGCGACGCTCCGGATCATCCAGGCGAACGTCGACGAGGTTGTCACCGTCTCGGACACGGAGATCGCCCGCGCGATCCTCCTGCTGATGGAGCGCGCGAAGCAGGTCGTCGAGGGCGCGGGGGCGGCGTCTGTCGCCGCGATCCTGAGCGACGACCTCGACGTCTCCGGCGAGACGGTGATGCCGCTGCTCTGTGGCGGGAACCTCGATATGACGCAGCTCCAGACAGTGCTGGTCCACGCGCTGACCGAGCGCCAGCAGCTCCTGCGGCTACGCGTCCGGATCACGGACCGGCCGGGTGTGCTCGAAGAGATCTCCGGCGTCATCGCCGACTTCAAGGCCAACATCCACGACGTCCGCCACGATCGCTCCGTCGAGGACCTGGAAGTGGGTGAGGCCTACATCGTGTTCGACGTCGAGACCAGCGGGGCCGAACACGCCGGCAACATCGTCGACGCGATCCGCGGCCACGGCTACGAGGTCGACGTGGTCAACCACACCGCCAGTGATCGTCGGGTCTGACGGCAGATTTACTTTCACTCCGACGCAACGATTGATAGATGCCGTACTGTCCCGACTGTGGCCGACACATCGCACTGGGCGACGTCCAGTGCCCAGAGTGTGGCACCCGGATCGGCGGGAAGGCTCCAGAGGGGCCGACGGGGCCGCCCGCGCCTTCGCCGGAGCGACAGGAGTCACAACGGCCCCGCCCGGACTCGGAGGAGCGCCGGCGGGCAATCACGTACGCTGGCGGGGTGCTGGGGCTGATGGTGGTGGGCGCAGTCGGGATGGAGGCCCTCGACGAGAGGGGTCCCGTCGACGTCGTCGAGGAGTGGCGGGCCGCCTGGGTCCGTGGGGACGAGATGACCTACGGCGAGCTCTGGCACCCCGGCGTGGCAGCCGACCCCGCGACCTGGTGGGCCGACGAGCTGGGCAGCGCGCCGGAGACGTCCCTGCGATACACGTCCGAGTCCCGGGGCAACCGGCGCCTCACCATTACCGGTAGGGGACGTCTCGACTGCGAGTGACCGCCTCCTGCCCCCAGCGGCGCCATCCACGACGCGACCTGTCGGCGCCCGCTGGACACCGACTCCCGACGGGTCAGAGCACGTCGAGGTCGGAGAGGTACGACCGCGTCCGGCCGCCGCTCGAGATACTCCGCAACCCCCTCGGGGTTCTCCTCGACCAGCGGCGCGTGGGAGAGCAACCTCGTTGCTCCCTCCGGCCGGCCCCGTTCGTCGGTCTCGTCGCCCCGGTGACCGGTCCGGTCCCTCGCTCCGTCCGGCTGCCCCGCCTCGCCCGACCGGATCGCTTTCCCCGTCGACGCCTCCGCGCGTGCCTGCTCGTCCATCGCCTCACCGTACTCCCAGTGGAAGATCCGGCTGCCGACCCAGAGCTGCTCGTACCCCGGCATCTGCTCGGTCCAGTAGCGTTCGAGGTACCTCGGATCGTTGTCGGGGTTTCGCATCACGTCGACCGCCCCGAGTTCCGGCATCCGCCGGCGGAACCGATCGGGCAGCACCGACAGGTCGTGGGTGAGCCAGTACTCCCCGTGATCCAGCAGCGCGTCGAGGCGCCGGTGGCGGTCCAGTTCGTCGACCACCAGCCGGCCCAGCGCGGTCGCCGTCCAGGCGGTCCCGTTCTGCGCGATCAGGTCCCGCTCGGCCAGTTCGTTGATCGCCTTGTACACCCCCGACTTGCTGAGGTCGAGCGTGGACACCAGCTCCTCGCCCGGCCGCCCCTCCGCCGCGACTGCCCGGAGTACCGCGCTCCGGGCTCCCGACCGTGCGACGAACGCCGCCGTCCGTTCTGACATACTCCGCCTTCTCCCGGCTCCGAAGTAAATGCTCCTCCTGCCTGCGACCGTCGACCGGGGTCCCGACGACTGCGGCGCAACAGCACCGCCGACTCCACGGAGCGTGGACTACTCCACAAGTGATATACAGTTTATTATTACTACAAAACACTTTTGCGCGCCGTCGGTGTCATATCACGCGTGACCCACGATGCACCGAAGGGAATTCGTCCGTAGACTGGGCGCGCTGGGCGGGTCGCTCTCCTGCGTGCAGCGAGGCGTAGCCGAGAGCAGGGACGCGAGGGAGCCACGCCAGCGCACGAACGAGCCGGCAGTCGACGGCACTGCCGACAGGATTCGCGTCAGTTCGCATCAGTCCGAGTCGAACGGGGACGACGGTGGGGACAGCGGGTTCGTCGACCGCCACCGCGAATCGATCATCGGTGGGGTAGGAGTAGCCGCCCTGGGGGCGCTGGCGGTGCTGGCGTACACGCTCCGCTCGGCCGAGGAGGACGCCACCGACGGGGAGCATCGGGGCTACGAGCGGGGCAACCTTCTGGACGCCGGCGAGCCGCGGAACCTCCTGGAGTGGACAGTCATGGCCGCCAACAGGCCGCGGAGCTACGCCGTGATGCTCGCCGCGGCGCTGGGGGGCTGGATCCTGCTGACGCTCGCTGGCTATCCGGGTTTCGCCGCCGCGTTCCTGTTCGGTGCCGTGCTGTTCGTGATGCAGTGGTTCCTCCGCTTTTGCTGGCCGTACCTCGAGTCGTTCTACGAGGAGGAACCGTCACGGAGCGACCCGGAGAGCCTACGATTCGAGGGGTTCTCGACCGATTTCAAGGTGTTCCTGACGCTGTTCGCGGTGACGTTCCTCGTGCTCATTGGGCTGATTCTGGTCGGCAGAATCGTCTGATCACGGGACGAGCACGACCGGCACGTCGTGCTCCTCGAGGACCCGGTTGGCGGTGCTCCCGTGGGTGGACTGCCGTGATCCGGACGTCCTCGCGTGGTCCGAACACGTCGAGTGCGTGGCGACGGTTACGGGCCACCCTCGCCGGGTGCATCCCTGCCGGAGGCCCCGGCGAGTAGTTCGATCGACACCCGGTCAACACCGGCGCGGACGAGCGGGTCGGCGAGCGTCGCGTGCATGGAGACCGTCCCTTGCCGGACGGCGTCGTCAAGGACGGCGACGCCTTCGACGGCCGCCCCGCCGGTCGCCACGCGGACCCGGTCGCCGTCATCCACGTCGCGGTCCGCGGCTGCCGGGGGTCGATTCGGGACGATGGGCCGGGGAGACCAACGGCGCCCGGCCGTCGGGCGTCCGGAACGCCTCCCGGTAGAGCACGCGCCCGCTCCCGGCGGGCCAGCGCGCACCCTGCTCCCCCGGCTCCGGGTACTCGATCCCCCGGTACGGGGGCGCGACGGCACACAGCTCCGCGAACGCGTCGCCCGGATTGTCGTAGGCAAATTCGCCGAACTCCGCGCCGATCGTTCGCAGGATCTCGAAGTCCGTCCGGACCGACTCGGGTGGCTCCCGTACCGGCTGCAGGGGCTGGATCCGCCGGTCGAAGTTCGTCATGGTGCCGCGTTTCTCCGCCGCCGCAGCGGCCGGCAGCACCACGTCCGCGTGGCGGGTCGTCTCGCTCTCTGTCAGTTCGACCACGGCGAGGGTGTCCAGTCCGCCGAGTCGGTCCCCGATCCAGTCGGGATCGCGCTTCGACACTCCCGGGTTCTCGCCGACCACCAGGGCGCAGTGAATCTCCTGGCCGAACGCAGCCAGCAGTTCGTGCGCCGTCCGGCCCGGCGTCTCCGGCGGAGCGACGCCCCACTCGCGCTCGATCCGGGTGCGAGCCTCCGGATCGTCCAGCGGCTGGTGGCCCGGGAGCCGGTCGGGGACGCAGCCGGCGTCGGTCGCCCCCTGCTCGTTGGACAGCCCGCGAAACAGGTGGAGGCCCGCCCCGGGCCGCCCGACGTTGCCCGTCAGCAACAGCAGGTTGAGCAACGAATCCGCGGCGCTGGGCTCGCGCTCGTCGGTTTCGATCCCCGTTCCGACGATCGATGCCACGCCGTCCGCGTCGCTGATCGCCTCCGCGACGCGCTCGACGGCGTCCTGTTCGACGCCCGCGGCCTCCGCGAACGCCGCCCGGTCGAGCGCCGCCAGTTCGTCGACGAACTGATCGGTCCCCGACGTCCGCGCCTCGACGAACGACCGGTCGACCCCGCCGGCGTCCAGCACCGCCGCGCACAGCAGATCCAGCACCAGCCCGTCCGTGTCGGGACGTGGCGCCAGGTGGACGTCGGCCAGCCGCGTCGTCTCGTTGCCGACCGGATCGACGTGGATCAGCGTCGCCCCGGCGTTGACGGCCGGCCTGACGTAGCTGTTGAACGCGATCGGCTGGCGCTCGGCGGGGTTGGCGCCGACCACGAGGATCACCGCCGCATCCCGGAGGTCGGCCAGGCCGTTCGTCGAGGCCGGCCAGCCCAGCCGGTCGGAAAGCGCCCGCGCCGAGGAGACGTGACACAGGCGGGCGCGGTTGTCGACGTTGTTGGTCCCCAGCGTCCGGGCGAGTTTCCCGAGCAGGTAGTTCTCCTCGGTCGTCGAGTGTGGCGCGCCGAGAAACGCCAGCGCGTCCGGGCCGTGTCGCTCGACTGCCCGCTCGATACCCGACACGACTCGATCGTAGGCCGCCGTCCAGCTCGCCGGTTCCAGCGAGCCGTCGCGGCGAACCAGCGGCGTCGTGAGCCGCTCGTCGTCCGGAATCCGCTCGAGTGCGTGGATTCCCTTCCGGCAGAGCCGGCCGCCGGTGTTGACCGGACCCTCCCGCCCGACCGCGCGCGAGCCCTCCGCGCCGGGCGCGAGTCGGCAGCCGACCGCACACAGCGAGCAGACGGTCTCGCGGTCGTCTTCCATCAACTCTCCTGGACCCGCCGCCCGAGCGCTTTCAGGAGCGACAGCAGGTAGCCCACGCCGGCACGCAGCTCCGAGCTCCGGAGGTCGCTCACCAGCCCGGACAGCGACAGCGGCCCGGAGTCGGTCCCCGCCTCGCCGACTGCGCCGAGGACGGCGTTCAGTCCCTCGGCGGTGTCCTCGTCGATCTCCAGCGCCGCGAGCGGCTCGGCCAGTTCGATCAGGTCGTCGAGGTGACCTTCCCGCTGGAGCGCCAGCAGCGTCTCCAGCAGCCGCGCGAGTTCGCCGGCGTTCTCGCCGAGGTCGGCCGCGAGCGCCGCCGTCTCGTCCGTGGCGAGGCCGTCGGCCGCCGCGACGAGGTTCGACGTCCTGTCGGTCAGGTGCTCGACCTCCTCGTCGTCGGCGCTGGCGGCGACCAGGATCGCCGTCGTCAGCAGGTCACCGAGCTCGCCGGTCCCCTCGACGGCCGCCGCGAGCTCCTCGTCGTGTGCGGCCAGCGCCGCCCGCAGGTCCTCGGGTTCCGCCTTCCCGGCCCCGCCGTCCTCGTCCCCGAGCGTCGCCGACTCGGGGTAGGAATCGGCTGGTTCGGCCATCTCAGTCGTCCCCCGTGGTTTCGCCCTCGTCGGGCCGGTCGGCCTCCTCCGCCGCTGGTTCGCCGGCGCCGGCCCCGATCGGCTGTGGCTCGCCCTCGGCGGGCGTGATCCGCACGGCCGACACCTTGTACTCCGGCGTCGCGGCCGCGGGGTCGAGGTGTTCCTCGTCGGTGAGGCGGTTGACGGCGGTCTCGGCGAAGTGGATCGGCGCGAACACGCTGTCGGGGCCGATCCGGTCGGTCACCTGCGCCGGAACGGTGATCTCCCCGCGACGGGAGGTGACGGTGACCATGTCGCCGCTCTCGATGCCGTAGTTCGCGGCGGTCTGTGGGTGGATCTCCACGAAATCGCTGGGCGTGTACTGCATGATCCCCTCCTCGCGGTGGGTCATCGTCCCCGTGTGGTACTGGTACAGCACCCGCCCGGTCGTCAGCGTGAACGGGTAGTCCTCGTCCGGCAGCTCCGCCGGCTCGCTGAACCCGACGCCCTCGAGGTTCGCCTTGCCGTTGTGCGTGTTGAACTCGTCGGCGTACAGGCGGGTCGTCCCGGGGTGGTCCGTGTCCCAGCAGGGCCACTGGAGCCCGCCGTGCTCCTCGATGCGCTCGTGGGAAATCCCGCCGTACAGCGGCGTCAGGGAGTTGACCTCCTCCATTATTTCCTCGGTGTCGTCGTAGTCCCAGTCCCGGCCCATCCGGTTTGCGAGGTCCTGCAGGATCTTCCAGTCCGGCCGCGAGTCGCCCTTGGGCGGCATCACCTGCTTGACCATCTGGACGGTCCGGTCGGTGTTGGTGAACGTCCCCGTCTTCTCGACGAACGACGACACCGGGAGCACGACGTCGGCGTACTTCGCGGTCTCGGTGACGAACAGGTCCTGGACGACGAGGAAGTCGAGGTTCTCCAGCACCTCCTCGGCGTGGTTGACGCCGGGTTCGGAGAGCGCGGAGTTCTCGCCGATGATGTACATCCCGCGGATGTTGCCCTTGTCGGCTTCGAGGAACATCTGGGTCGTGTAGTAGCCGTACTCGCCGGAGATGTCACAGTCCCACGCCTCCTCGAACTTCGCGCGGATCTCGTCGTCGGCGACGTCCTGGTAGCCGGGGAAGTTGTCGGGCAGCGGGCCCATGTCGCCGCCCCCGCCCTGGACGTTGTTCTGCCCCCTGAACGGGGAGACGCCAGTGCCCGGTTTGCCGAGGTTGCCCGTGATCGCCGCGAGGTTCGCCATCGCGATGACGTTCTCCGTGCCGTGGGAGTGTTCGGTCAGCCCGAGCGTCCACCCGAACACGCAGGTGTCGGCCTCGGCGATGGTTTCGGCCGCCGAGACGATCTCCTCGTGAGGCACCCCCGAGATTTCCTCGACGCGCTCGGGCGTGAACTCCTGGACGCTCTCCGTGACGTCCTGGAAGCCCGTCGTCCGCTCGTCGACGAACTCCTCGTCGTAGAGGTCGTTGTCGATGATGTACTTCGTGATAGCGTTGATCCAGGTGGCGTCGTAGCCGGGGTTGACCTGCGTGTACTGGTCGGCGTACTCGGCCATCTGGATCTCCCGGGGGTCGAACACCAGCAGGTCCGCGCCGTCCCGGACGTTCTGCTTGATCCGGGTCGCAATCACGGGGTGGGCTTCGGTCGTGTTCGAGCCGGTCAGCAGGTAGCAGTCGGTCGTCTCCAGGTCCTCGGTGCTGACCGAGGCCGCGCCGTAGCCGTACACCTTTGCGAGCGCGGCGACCGTCGAGGAGTGACACAGCCGGTTGCAGTTGTCGACGCTGTTGGTGCCAAGCACCTGCCGGGCGAACTTCCCCATCAGGTAGTTCTCCTCGTTGGTGGCCTTCGAGGAGGCGATCACTGACAGCGCCTCGCCGCCGTGTTCGTCCTTGATCTCCCCCAGGCCCTCCGCGACCCGGTCGAGCGCCTCCTCCCAGCTCGCCTCGCGGAACTCGCCGCCCTCGCCGCGGACCAGCGGCGCTGTCAGGCGGTCGTCGGAGTTGATGAAGTCGTAGCCGAACTTCCCCTTGACGCAGGTGGAGATCCCGTTGACCGGCGCGTCCTCCTCGTCGGTCGGCCGGGCCGCCAGGATCTCCTCGCCGTCGGAGTAGAGGTCGAACCGGCAGCCGACGGCGCAGTACCCGCAGGTCGTGTCCGCGACGTTCAACTCTTCGAGGCGCCTGTCGCCGATCGACTGGGCGATCTCGAACAGCTTGCCCTCCGGGAGCGTCTCGGCGGCCACCCCTTCGGCGACGTTCTCGACGTTTTTCAGCGCCTGCTGTCTGGCCTGCTGCATGTAGCCGGCCACGCCGTCGAGGTCGTCGTCGGTCATGGCCAGTCGCGCACCTCCTTGTCCTCCTCGGGCGCCGTGTCGACTGGTAGATCACGCTTCTTGGGCGTCATCGGCTCCTTGGAGTCGTCCGTGCCGTCGATCACCTTCCCGACGCTGTTCTTCTGGGTGAAGCCCGGCAGCGGGATCGTGGTCGCGTCCTCGATCCCTTTCTCGACGAGCGCGCCGGTCGGACACACCGTCGCGCAGTGCCCACAGGAGACACAGGTCGAGTCCTCCATCGTCTCGGCGCCGTTCTGGAAGCCGATCCGGGTGTCCTGGCCCGAGCCCTCCATGCGGAGGACGCCCTCGACCTGGACGTCGTTGCAGGCCTCGACACACCGGTTGCAGAGGATGCACTTGTTGCGGTCGATCTGGATGAACGACGAGGAGTCGTCGATCGGCTCGTACTCCTCGCGGTCGTCTAGCACGCCGTACCGTGGCTCCTCGACCTCCTGCTCGATGGCGGCGTCCTGGAGGTCACACCGGCCGTTCTTCCCGCAGGTGGTACACCGGAGGTTGTGATCCGACAGGACCAGGTCGAGGTTCACGTCGCGGGCTTCGGCGGCGTCGGCCGCGGCGGTCTCGACGTCCAGGCCCTCCTCGGCGGGGAAGCTACAGGCCGGCACGACGCCGTGCTCGTCGGTCTCGACCATGCAGGTCCGGCACTCGCTTCTGGGGCCGATGTCCTGGCGGTCGTACTGACAGAGCGCGGGGACGCTGTCGTCGGTGTCGACGGCCTCGACGGCGTCGAGAAGCGTCGCGCCACTGCCGACGGTCACCTCGGTCCCGTCGACGGTGACGGTGACGGCGTCCTCGGCGCCCAGCGGCGGGTCGGACGCCGTCCCCGGCGCGATCGTCTCTGTCAGTGGCGGTGCGTCGTCGGAATCGAACGGTTCGGAACTCATGTGGTAGACACCTCGGCTTTCCGCGGACAGCTGCCGGCCGGACACCGCCCGTCCGCGTGGGCGTGGAACTCGGATTCGAACTCGGTCATCGCCGTCCGGGTCGGCCGGCCGGCGTCGACTCCGAACGTACAGATACTCGATCGCTCCATCACGCCGATCAGTTCCTCGATGCCGTCGCGGCGGTACCGCCCGTCGTAGAGGTCCCGCAGCAGCTCCGCGAGCTGTGTCGTCCCCTCCCGACAGGGGACACAGCGCCCGCAGTTCGTGTCGGCGGCGAACTGCGCCCGATCGCCGACGAACTTGACAACGCAGCGGTCCTCGCCGAGCAGTTCGACGACGCCCTCCGTCCCGAGGCCGGCGTCGAGCAGCGACTCGGGGCCGGCCCGGACGTCGAGCGAATCCGTGAGCCCGCCGAAGCGCCCGCCGACGCAGGCGGCCTTGTACTCCTCGGCGCCGTCGACGGCGTCAAGCGCCGCCGCGAGCCTGGCCTGCTCGGGCAGTTCGACCGTCGCCGGCGCGGCCACGTCGCCGGTGACCGTGACCAGCCGCGAGTCGGCCGGGCTGCCGGTGTCGAGTGCGGCCGCGAGGTGTGCGACCGTCCTGGCGGTGTGGACGACAGTCGGCCGGTCGTGGATGCCGGCCTCGTCCGGGCCCGGCGGCCGCAGCCGCGCTTCGAGCCGGTGGTTGCCCTCGATGGCCTCGATCGCCATCGTCGGCTCGGCCGCACGGTAGACGTCAGGGCCGGTCACGACCGACATCGGCGCGGGTGGGTCCGGGTACTCCCACACCGCGGTTTCGACCTGATCGACGGCTCGCTCGTCCTCCTCCGAGATGTACACGACGATCCGCTCGGCGTCGGTCACGCGTGCCACCGCCGCCGCCCCGTCGAGCACTGCGAACGGCGCGCTCGACGACAGTAGTGTGTCGGCTCTCGTGCCGTGGGCGTTGACGACGACTGTCGGCTCGCCGTCGGCCTCGCGTGCGGTCTCCCAGCTCTCTGCGAGCGACCGATCCTGACAC
>PXSF01000169.1:15482-18215 GCA_003022845.1 Halobacteriales archaeon SW_10_66_29
GGCCGGCGGACAGTTCCGGCAGGTCAGCGCCGGGCAGCCGTGCCGCGCCCGGGTCGTGTTCGACGACTGCGTCCGCGCCGTCGACGACGCTCTCGAACCCGTCCTCGAGCCCCGTCAGGAGCGCCTCCGCACGCCCGACCGAACACGCCGCGAAGAACGCCGTCCGCCCGCCCTCGGTGAGCAACACGAGGGGCTCGACTGCCGGTACCCCCGTCGAGCCCACCGCGTGGACGTCACGGTCAGCGTCCCGCAGTACGTCCCCGATCGTGGTCTCCGCCTCCCGAGACGCGATCCGAACTGTTGTCCTGTCCGTGTCAAGTAGTGGCATCTGATACTACGTCGCATAACGTGGCGTTGTGGTATTAAGATTTGTGAGGGTGTCTCCCCCCGTTGAAGTGGCCGAGACCCTCAGACGGGAGTGGTATGGGGAGCTTACCCCGGACCGCTCCCGCCTGCCCTGTTCCTTTCTCGCTCACGCGTCCGCCAGTCGTCGGTTGATCGTCTGCAGCACGCGCTCGGCGTTCTCCTCGGCCGTCCGCTCGATCTCGGTCGTTCGTCGTCCGATCCCGTCGACGAACGACTGGTCCGGGACGGCGTCGAGGTTGCTCCGGGCAGTGAACAGCGACGCTTGCAGTGCCGCCCGGGCGAGCATCACCCCGGTCGCGGCGTCGGCAAGCGCCGTTCTCGTGCCTGTGTCGGCTACCACTTCGGCTGATTCGACGACAGTCAGACACGCCCGGGCGATCGTGAGTGGGATGCCGATCGCCCGCTTGAGCTGTTGTTCGTCCCGCTGGTCGCCGTTGGCTCCGAACAGTCCGTCGACGACGGCTGCGTCCGCGTCCGCGAGTGTCAACAGCCCATCGCGCTGGGTCCGGAGGGTCTCGCCGGCCTCGACGAGTTCCTGAGACACCGCGTCGTCCCCGGCCTTCTCGACGATGTGCAGGCAGACCATTTCACACAGCGAGGCGCCGATCGCGCCACTGACAGCCGATGCGCTGCCTCCGGCCGGCGTCACGCGGCGCGAGGCGATCCCGGAGAGGAACTCGTCGATCGGCTGCGTTCTGTAGCTCGTCATGTCCGGTTGCTCGTGGTCGAGTACGCCGTCGGTCGGTAAAGGATGCATCTCTCAGCTTGCAAACCAGTCCTGTCAGACTGTCTGAGTGTAGAGTTTTCGAGGGCTCGAATTCGAGTTTGCACGTACTTGTAGCCACCAGTATCAATAGCATTCCGAACAGCATGAAAGCCCCCGGCCGCTCACCCGTCCGGGACTCGTTGCGCGCTTCACTCGCTCACTTCGTTCGCTCGTTGCAGTGCTTACGTCGTCCGGGACNNGTCCCGGACGACGTAAGCACTGCAACGAGCGAACGAAGTGAGCGAGTGAAGCGCGCAACGAGTCCCGGACGGGTGAGCGGCCGGGGGCTTTCATGCTGTCTGTACCTGACTCAGTCTCCATTCACCAATGCCTGCCAGAGTTCGAGGAAGCAACAGCACGCCACCATATACAGCCAGACGTGATTCAGTTACGCCATGCCGTCCCAACTCCCGTTATTCGGGCCATGACACAGCCGATTGACTGTCCTGGCACTGGACGGAGTCACGTCTGGCTGTATAGCAGCCTCACCGGAGCTCGTCTTCGAGTTCCGCCAGCTCCTCGGGCGTGTTGACGTTGTGGAGCGTGTGCCATTCCGTCCGGGCCTCGACTTCCTCGGGCGCGACGAACCGGACGTCCAGTTCGTCGAGCGCCGACCGGAACCGTCGCACCCCCTCGTTGAGCAGCGCCGTACTCACTCGACGCATTGCCGCGGCTTCGTAGACAGCCAGCGCCGGCTGCGGGGTCCCGCCCTGGAGCCGCGGGACGGCAGCCTCCCGGCCGCTGGCCTGCTCGAACAGGAACGCGAGAAACTCTGGATCTACTGCAGGAATGTCGCAGGCGACGACGGCGACGTACTCCCCGGAGGTGTGCTGAAGCGCCGCGTTCACGCCAGCGAGCGGGCCGGCGCCCGGCTCCGGATCGGTGACGAACTCCACCGACCCAGCGGCCGAATCGAGCACGGCCTCGAAGCTGGCTCGCTGTGCCTCGCGACAGCTGACGAGGAGTTCGTCGACGACCGGGCTCGTCCGCTCGACGACCCGCTTCAGCATCGGCTCGCCGTCAAGTTCCGCGAGCGCCTTGTCCTGTTGCCCAAACCGCCGCGAGTGCCCGCCGGCCAGCACGACCCCGCTGCGCTCGGTCGTGGTCATCGTCGACCTCTCACTCCCACGACGGCGTCCCCGCGCTGCCTTCCGGAAACACGGGACGTTCCCACTGCTGGACAGTGACGGTCTCGCCGGCCGCGATTCCCTCGCGCGATTCGGGTACCTCGACCCAGCCGTCCGCGAACGCGACGCTCGACATCACGCCGGCGCCGCCCGTCCGGACCGGGCTGGCGGTCGGTTCGGTCCCGTCCCCACCCTCCCCCGAATGCCCGTCCTCGAGACGGACCCGAGCGAAGGTGCGTTCGCCGGGCGCACTCGGGAGTTTCCGGGACAGCGTCGCCCGGACGGTCGGCTGTGGCTGTGGCTCGGTCCCGGCCAGCCACGCGAGCGCCGGGCGCAAAAGCTGGACGGCAGTGACCAGACAGGAGACGGGGTAGCCCGGCAGCAGCACCACGGGCGTCCCGTCGACGACACCGAATCCCACCGGGTGGCCGGGTTTGAGGCTGATCCCGTGGACGAGCACCTCGCCGAGGTCGT
>PXSF01000169.1:18260-19198 GCA_003022845.1 Halobacteriales archaeon SW_10_66_29
CCCCACTGGGTCACCAGCGAGGAGACGAGTAGCCCGTTCGTCTCGACAATCTCACCAGGTCCTGGGGTCTCGTCCGGGTCGACGAGCTCCTCGCCGGTCGGGAGGACGCTCACCCGGGGTTGCTCCCGAACCGGGACGGCCTCACGGCCCGCGGCCCGGAGGAGTGCAACGTCCGACGGGGTAAGTCGGTGGCCCGCCTCGAAGAGGTGCTGTGACGCCTCCACGTCCTCCCCCGCGGGCGCGATGTTCTCGCTCTCCGCGACGGCGTCGTAAACCAGCAGTGAGTCGTCGCGGCGTTCCGTCTCCTCGACCATCACGACGGCGTCGGCCCCCCCGGGGACTGCGCTGCCGGTGTTGACCTGGACCGCCGTGCCGGCGTCGACGATTTCTTCGGCGCGTTCGAAACGAGCGGGCGACCGCTCGGTCGCGCCGAACGTGTCGGCTGCCTGGACGGCGTACCCGTCCATCGCAGCGCGGTCGTAGTGCGGGACCGGGCGGACCGCCTCGACGCCGTCCGCGAGGACGTGTCCCACGGCGTCGGCCGGCGACCGGCGCTGGGTCCGGCCGTGCGGCTCGCAGTACTCGGCCAACAGTTCCCGGGCGGCGGCGAGCTGCGTCACCTCGGTGAAGCCGGCATTGCCCATACCTCCCTGTAGTCGTCACGCCCCAAAATCATCGTGGTTGTTGCAGGGTTACTGATCCACGGATTCGTATCCGGCTTCCTCGGAGAGGAGTCCGTCCAGGGACTCATCCAGGCGTGATCGCAGGCCCTGGACGCTCGCTTTCCCGGTTCGGTCGCGATTCAGCGTCACCGTCAGCCGCTGGCTCCCGACCGGGAGGAAGCCGAGGTCGAGATCCGTGGCGGTCGCGCGGAGGCCGAGTCCGACGTCCGCACGCCCGGCAGCGACGCTCCGGGCCGGCGACTCGATCCCGGGTAG
>PXSF01000170.1 GCA_003022845.1 Halobacteriales archaeon SW_10_66_29
GCGATCACCGCCGTCAGGAGCATCCCGACGGCGGTCGAGGAGAGGCCGAACGCGCCGAGTTCGCCGCCGCCGGGGAAGCGGTAGTCCGAGTCGAGCCACGCCAGCAGGTCGTTGGTCTCCTCGAGGCCGCCCTCGAAGAGGTAGAGGTACATCCCCGCACCCGACAGGACGAATACGCCGGCAAGCTGGTTCCAGCGTTTTTGGGCGATGTCGCTGGTCGGGACCTGCTCGCCGGCCCGCTTCGAGAGCACCGCGAGCTTCGTGATGCCGAGGCTGAACACGTACAGCAACACGAGCGGGACGCCCCACATGATCTGGGTGAACGGGTCCGGCGGCGAGAACACCGCGCCGAAAACGAAGATAGCGACGACCGCGTAGCGCCACTTGTCCCGGAACGTCTCGTAGCTGACGACGCCCGCCCGTGCGGCCGAACTCATCGCCAGCGGCAGCTGGGCCGCGACGCCGAACGACAGCCCCAGAAAGAGGATGAACTCCGTCCACATGGCGATCGACCAGGTGGGTTTGAACCCGACCTGGTCCGCGTTCGTCGCCAGGAAGTTGAACATGATGGGGAAAAACGCGAAGTAGCCGTACGCGAGTCCACCGAGGAACAACAGGACGATCGTCACGACGAACGTGAGGATCTTCCAGCGAGGGATCTTCGAGTCGGGGTAGAACCCGCGCGCCCTGAGCGCGTCGCGGCTGTACCACAGAAGTACCGGGATCGACGCGATGATCCCCACGACGAGGCCGATCTTGATCTGCAGCAGGATCACCTCGAAGGGGGTGATGGCGACGATCTCGGTCATCTTCAGATGCGACTGTGCGGCGCCGAGCATCGACCCGACGGTCTGGCGGCCGCTGGCCAGCGTCTGGGCGGTGTCCTCGTCGAGTGCGCCGGACATCTACCCCGGTCTTACCGACTGTCGGTTATCAATCTATTCATACCGGGAGCACAGCGAACGCTCCTGGGGGGACTCGATCGCACGACTGCGCGGCGATCCGGTCGCCGCCTCCGCGCACCGAGAAAGAAGGCTTACAAGAGCCGACGGACAACCCGGAGACAATGAGCGACGGGGAGGAGCCCGCCGACGCGCCCACCGTCGATCCCGACGGCGTCCCCGGCCAGCCCGGGACCGGGGTCCCCGCCAGCGACGGCGGCTACAGCGGCGCGCCCGACGACGAGGAGATGCCGCTGACCGAGCACATCGAGGAGATGATCCGCCGGCTCGCCTGGGTGATCGTCGTCATGGCCATCGCCAGCGCCATCGCCTTCCCCTTCGCCGACCGCTTGATCAACTTCCTGTGGTACTCGTTTCTGCCCGGCGACGGCTCGACCTGCGCCAACCTGGCCGTCGGCGGGGAGCTACCGGAGGGCAGCGACGCCGCCTGCCCCCGCGTGTACCACCCGCTCGCGCTGCTGCTCGCGCGCCTGAAAGTCGCCTCGCTGGTCGGCTTCATCGTCGCGCTCCCCGTGTTCGTCTACCAGTCGTACCTGTTCATGCGCCCGGGGCTGTACCCACACGAGCGCCGGTACTACCTCTCGTCGGTGCCGACCAGCCTGCTGCTCGCGCTGGTCGGCGTCGCGTTCGCGTACTTCCTCGTGTTGCCGTTCCTGTTCACGTACTTCCTGTACTACTCCCAGGAGGCCGCCGAGATCGCGTTCGGGCTGACCGAGACGTTCGACACAATCTTGCTGATGATCGGGCTGTTCGCCGCCATCTTCCAGATCCCGCTGTTCATGATGCTCGCCGTCATGATGCGGGTCACCACCAGGCAGTGGCTCGTCGACAAGCGGCTGTACTTCTGGGCGGGCTTTGCCGGCGTCGCCTTCCTGTTCAGCCCCGACCCGACGAACTTCGCGCCGTTCGTAGTGGTGGCGACGATGATCGCCCTCTACGAACTGACGCTTTTGTTGCTGCGCTGGACTGACCGGTAGGTCGCTCATACGGTCGTGTGTCATGCCCCGAACAGCGAGATTTGGGACGGACGGCGTGAGTGAATCACGTCTGGCTGTACAATCACTATCAGGCCTCGGCTCGTTCGTTCAGCGAGTAGACGTTCGTGATCTCGAAGCGGGCGCCGCCCTCGTCGCTGTCGGTCGCCGCGATCCGCCAGCCGTGGCCCTCGACGATGTCGGCGACGATCGAGAGGCCGTAGCCGGTGCCGTCCTCGCTCCTGGTGACGCCCCGCTCGAACACCTGTTCGCGCTCGTCGGCGGGGATGCCGGGGCCGTCGTCGGCGACGGAAAAGCCGTCCTCGCAGGTGTCGACCCGGACCGAGACGGCCTCGCCGCCGTGCTCGACGGCGTTGCGAAAGAGGTTCTCGAACAGCTGTGTGAGGCGGTCGGGATCGGCGTCCAGCGTCGCGTCGCCCGAAAGCGACAGCGTCGCGGCCTCGGTGTCGACGCCGTCCCAGGCGTCCCGCGCGAGCGCACCGAGTTCGACCGGTTCGCGTTCGAGGTCGCGGTTCCCGCGCGCCCGGGCGAGCAGGTCCTCGATCAGCTGTTCCATCCGGTCGAGCGACTCCCCGATCTTGTCGAGGTGTTCCTCGTCGTCCTCGACGCCGCGGGCGAGTTCGGCGTGAGCGGCGGCGATGTTCAGCGGGTTGCGCAGGTCGTGGGAGACGACGCTGGCGAACTCGTTGAGCCGCTCGTTGCGCTGGGCGATCTCCCGCTCGCGTTCGGTGCGGGCGAACGCCGACTCGACGGTGCTGGCGAGCAGCCGGAACAGTTTGACGTCGGTCTCGGAGAACGCGTCCCGCTCGTCGGCGTAGGCGCCGAGCACGCCGTACTCCCCGACGGGAACCAGAAGCTCCGAGGTGACCTTCCCCGGGTGGTGGGAGGTCGCGGTCGTCGCGGGGACGAACCCGAGGTGGCGCCGCTCGCTGTTCTCGTAGACGACCCAGATGAAGCGGCTGTCGGGGCCAAGCGGCTCCATCTCCGTCTCCCGCCGGTCGATCGCCGGGGACCACGCCAGCGGATCGAGCTTCCCGGTGCTGGCGTTGTGTCGCCAGACCGTGACCAGGGGGAAGTCGAGGATCTCCTCGGCGGCCTCGACGGTCTGTGCGGCGACGTCGACGTCGGACTCCGCGACGATCAGCTCACGGGTGACGTCGTGGAGGTCCTGGAGCTTGCGCTGGAGCTGGACCTGCTCGGTGACGTCCCGCAGGAACACCGAGAGCCCGTCCTCGGCGGGGTAGGCGTTGACCTCGAACCAGCGGGAAAGCGGCCGGTAGTACTCCTCGAAGCTCGTCGGCTCCTGGGTCTCCATCGCGTCCTTGAACTCCCGGTAGAACGTCGTGCTCACCGCCGCGGGGAACTCGTCCCAGAACCGCTCGCCCTCCACCTCGTCGGCGTCGACGTCGAGCAGGAACTCCGCCCGGCTGTTGAGGAAGGCGAACCGCTCGCGGTTGTCGAGCGCGAAGAAGGCGTCCGTGATGCGGTCGAGAGTGCTTTCGATGCCGCTGGTCCCCTCGATCTGGACCGCCTTGTACTCGGTGATGTCCCGGAGGAAACACTCGAGCCCCCCGGACGGGCGCGGCAGGGCGCGCAGCTCCAGCCAGCACTCGCCCGGCCCGTGGTACAGCTCGGCCGCGACCGACTCACGGGAGTCGATCACCTCCCGGCACCTGTCGGCGAACACCGACGATTCCCAGTCCGGCAGCACGTCCCAGAGCTTCCGGCCGACGATCGTCGAGGGGTCGACGCCGGTCCACTCCGCGAGCCGCGGGTCCCAGTCGGTCACCCGCCAGCCCCCATCGACGGCGAGGTACTGGCCGAGCCCCCGCCAGATCGGCTCCGGCCGGTTGCGCCCCGCGTCCAGTAGCGCGTCGAGGGTGATCCCCACCAGTTCGTCGGCCACGTCTGTCGGCGCCGCCGCCGCATCGAACTGGTGGAACTCGACCGGCCCCGGCACGTCGACGGCCCGGCCGCTCAGGTCGAACGTCGGCACTGCCGCCCCGTTGTCGGCGAGCACGAACAGCGTCCGCTGGAGCGCCGATCCCGTGAGGCCGGGGCCGGTGACGATACAGTCCGGCCGGTCGTCGTCCAGCAGCTGCGGCAGCCGCTCCCGGCTGGTGGCGAGCACGTGCACCGGCCGCTGGAGCCGCTGGTCGAGCAACTGCAGCACGTCGAGCCCGCGGTGATCTTCACCGACGTAGGCCACGACCAGCGAGGACAGCATTTGTTACTGGTTCTCTTTCGCCATCAATAATGATTCTTGTCTTTCAGGGGGATCAGTTGAACTGATCTCTGCGCGGCGAGCCACCGGTCGATCAACTGCGCGGCGAGCCACCGGTCGATCAACTGCGCAGCGAGCCGCCGTCGACCGGGAGTGCAGCCCCGTTGACGTAGCTCGCCCGGTCGCTGGCGAGGAAGGCGACGGCGTCGCCCAGCTCCTGCGGGTCGCCGATCCGTTCGAGGGGAATCCCGTCGGCCCACTCGGCGTACCCCTCCTCGTAGTCGGCGACGTCGCCGCGCTCGACGGCCTGCTCGATCAGTTCCTCGATGCGCGGCGTCTCGTGAGCGCCCGGCAGGACCGTGTTGGCGCGGACCTCGGGCGCGAACTCGCGGGAGAGCGTCTTGATCAGGCCGACCACGCCGCGGCGGACGGCGTTCGACAGCACCAGGTCGTCGGCCACCTCCTGGGTTGTCCGGGAGGTGATCGCGACGATGCTGCCGGCGTCGGAGTCCTCGAGGTGGGGCCGGACCTCCCGGCAGGTCCAGACGACGCTCATCACCAGCATGTCGTAGGCGCTGTACCAGTCGCGGTCGTCCATCTCGACGAACGGGCCGCTCGGGACGCCGCCGGCGCTGGTGACGACGTGGTCGAGCCCGCCGAACCGGTCGACGGTCTGCTCGACGAACGCGCTCACGTGGTCGGGATCGGTGATGTCGGCCTCGACGGCCAGGACGTCGCCGTCGCCCGCCGCCTTGAGCTGCTCGCCCGCCGTTTCGAGGTGTTCCTCGGTCGTTCCACAGATCGCCACGTGTGCGCCCTCGCGGGCCAGCGCCTCCGCGCTCGCCAGCCCCAGGCCGCTGCTCGCTGCTGTGCACAGTGCTACGTTGCCCTCCATGCCGAGATCCATACTCCTCCCTGGGAGCCGTCTCCTCATAAATCTCGGCGCTCGGGCCTGACGGTCCACGCCCCCGACACTGCGAACCCGGTAGCGACAGCTCACGCTGCAGCACACGCAAAAAACCAACGACACGGACGTCCCGTTACTCGGCGCTCGTCGCGGGCAGGGGCTCGGAGATCTCGTCGCCGACGGCGATCCGCTCGCCCCACGACGGTTCGGGGACGCGCGTGTTGACCATCAGGCGGAAGTAGTGGTCGTACCAGGCCTCGCTGGCCCACTCGGGGAGGGTGTCGCGGCGCCGCTCCATGAACGTCTCCTGGAAGCCGGCCGTCGATTCGCCGGTGTCGGGATCCCGGGTGGGGACGATGCAGCGCTGGCAGGGGTTGACCCCGTGGAGGCGGGCGTCGCCGACCTCGAAGGGGACGACGCTGCCGGGCGCCTCGTAGAGGTGGTCCTCCCAGAACGGTTCGACGCCGCCGATCACGACGTTCGGGCGGAGGCGGCGGCGCATCTCCCCGGGAGCGATGCCGTCGTACCACGAGGCGACCCGTTCGAGCGTGCCCGCGGTGATCACCGTCGGCCCGGAGGCGTCGGTGTCGTCCGGGAACCCGCCCTCGTCGTCGCGGGCGAGGTCGATCGGGTAGCCGATCGCGTCGCCGAGCCACGATTCGACGGCCGCCCGGTCGTCGTCGAGGTGGAACTCCCGGGACTCATCCTCGCCCTGCTGCCGGAGGGTGACCGTCGCCGCGTCGCGGTCGACCCGCGAGCGGATGCGGTGGACCGCCTGCTCGCGCTTGCCGTTGACGTACTCGCCGTCCTCGTCGAGCATCACGTACCGGCGGTCCCAGTCGAGGCCGCCGTTGGTGACGATCCGCGCCGACTCGACGGCGACGGGATCCAGCGACTTGATCGGGTGGACGTAGAGGGCTTCGACGTGTCCCATTGACTTGCGGGAGGGGCGGTCCGGAGAAAAGCGTGTGGATCGCTCCCGAACAGGTGTGTTATGTTTGGTCTTGTTGAAACCGACAATTGACGATAGGTTTCGGTAGTCGTGCTGAGTACAGAGATGTGAGTGTTCTATGGTACGAATTCACAATCCAACGGAACATCTTTGACGAGTATTCTTCAAGAAGAGGTATGGAACCGATCCAAATTGATGACATAGTTGAGCAACTTGACCAGGAAGACGAACTATTCAACGAATTTCTGCGACGTGACTCGATGAGTCTCGAAGTCTATCGGTTAGAAGCCGGTGCAACTGACCCACAGGATCCCCATACTGAAGACGAAGTTTACTACATCGTGACGGGTTCTGCAAAGATACGTATTGGAGACGACGTGCATCCTGTTGAGCCCGGTGATATCATTTTCGTCGAGCGTGAGGTCGAACACTACTTTTTTGATATCGAATCAGAACTCGTCACGCTGATTTTCTTTGCCCCACCTTACGGATCGCTCGCTGAAGACTGACCGTCAACGTTCTATCTTCATCTGCTGCATTCGCGTCTTGAATGCAGCACGCCAGTAATCTCAGGTTCTTAGGGTTTCGATAGAGCTTTATTTTTTGAATGACCACCGCGCTCCACTCGAAATCTTCGAAACTGGCAGCGTGTCGACCGAGCGGTCGGCAGAAAGGCGGTCGAAGCCGTGGCTGGCAGAGACCGGGTCGAAGACACAGATCGCGGGAACGGAGCGGACGAACCGGAGGGCTGTCAGCGGGGGCAGGCGTCACTCGCTTCCCGCACCGCCGTCGGGGGCGGGCGTCTCCGCCGCATCGTCGGGGCCGCTGACTTCGCCCTCGTCCTCGGCCGTCGGGAAGTACCCGGAGGGACCGAGATAGCGGGTCCAGACCACCAGCATCGATGGGAGCACGAGCACGCTCGCCAGGAAGGCGTAAATGATCGTGAGGCCGGTGATGATCCCGAACTGCTGGAGCACGGGGAGGATCGCCAGCGCGAGCGTCCCGAAGCCGCCGACGGTGGTGGCGGCGCTGCCAAGCAGCGCGCCGCCGGTGCCGGTGACGGTCGTGTCCATCGCCGCCCAGACGTCCCCCTGGCGTTCGAGTTCGAGCGTGTACCGGGAGCTGATGTGAATGCTGTAGGCGATCCCGAGCCCGATCGTCAGCGCGGCGATCGTCCCGGTGAGCGCGTTGAACGGCATTCCGATGAGGTACATCGTCCCCAGGATCCACGTCACCGAGAACAGCACCGGCAGGAGCGTCACCACCCCCAGGCTGGCGGTGTCGCCGGTCAGCCGGTAGGCGACCGCCAGGAACAGGAACACGGCCACGAGCGTGATCAGCAGGCTCTGGATGACGGTCTCGAACAGCGCGTCCTCGACGTCGCTGCTGATGATCGGGTCGCCGGTGGCAACCACCGGGCGACGGTCGCGGCGAGGACATCGCCCTTGAGACCGATCTGCATACGGAGCGCCTCGTACTCGCCGGCCTCGTTCCGGTAGATGACGTTCGAGGCCTCGGGATTGACCGTCAACAGCTGATCGTACAGTGCCTCGACGTTCTGGTCCGGGATCCCATCGCCGTCAGTGTCGGCCTGCTGGTACGCGGCGGCGAACTCGTCGTTCGACCTCGCTGTCTGCTGCATCACCGTCAGCGGCGTCTGCATGTCGGGCCGGTCGTTCGGTAGAATGTACGCCGACTCCGTCGAGCCGATCCGCTCGGTCGCGTCCTGAACCCGGACGAGTGTCTGCGGATCGGTTACGTCCTCGCGTATCAGCAGGCTTGCATCCTGGCCCTGCTGCTGGAAGTTCGCCTGGACGAACTCCAGGTCGTCTTTGGCCTGGTACGTGCCCGGCGCGAACGGCTCGGGCAGGCTGTTCATCCACCCCGGCGGCGACTCCGCGAGGAAATCCTCCTGCTGGAACGTGGTGTCGACCTGCGTGGCGCCGTAGGCGCCGCCCAGCGAGAGCAACAGCGCCAGCGCGATGACGACCAGCGGCGCGCGCCGGGCCGCCTTCGCGCCCGTCGACAGCACGCCCGAGAACGCCGAACCGCCGGTGCCGAACGCCCGCTTGCGCCTGTCGATACCGCGGGCTTCGAGGAAACCGTCGATCTCGACTTTCAGCGCCGGGATCAGGGCGCCGAACACGAACAGCGCGGCAGTGATCCCGAACGCACTCGTCAGGCCGAAGTCCTGCAGCGGGCCGATCGGGCTGACGAGGTTCGCGAGGAACCCGATCGCCGCAGTTGCCGTCACCCACACCAGGGCGACGCCGACGCCGAACAGCGCGGTCTTCATCGACCCCCGGACGTCCGGCGTCCCGTCGGTCTCCTCGTTGCGGTGCTCCCGGTGGCGCATGAACACGTGGATCGCGTAGTCGATCGATAACCCGATCAACAGCACCGGGACCGATATCAGTAGCTGGTTGAACGTGATACCGGCCCAGCCCATGAACCCGAACGTCCACAGGAGGACGACCAGGATTCCCACTACCCCGAGGACGATGTCCAGCAAGTCGCGGTAGGCGACCGTCAGTGCCACCACCACGAACAGCAACGCAAGCGGTCCGACGATTGTGAAGCTGTCGCTGAACGAACGGTCGATCTCGTCGGTGATAATGCCGGTACCGAACACCGTGTACTGGTCGTCCTTCTGGTTTGCGAGTTCGCGCAGTTCGAGCTGCGCGGTGGTCTCCTGTTCACCCAGCCCTTCGGGGCCCTCGGGGGTTCCACCCTCGGTCCGCTGGGTGATGATCATGTTGTGAGCCTTCGCTGTCGTCGACCCCGGCTCGTACGACGAGGGCATCAGCGCGAGCGCCCGCCGGTTGCCGTCCTCCGAGAGCACCTCCTGGACGAGTGCCTCGTACTCCTGCTCGTTCATCGCTGACAGCACGTCGATCTGGTCCTGGATCGTGATCTCCTGACTGCCGCCGGCACTGCCGCCGCTTCCGGCGGCGTCCTCGCCGAACTGGCGCTGGATCTGGGCCTGCGCCAGCACGTTGCCGATCCCCAGGATCGGGTTCTCCTCGGTGAGCGTCCCCGCGATCTCCTCCCGCTCCATGATCTGCTGCTGGAGCTCCAGCGAGCGTATCACCGACTCCCGCGCGAGGACGTTGTCCCCCCGCTGGATCACCTGGATAACTGTCACGTCCTGCTGTCCTTCCGTCTCGAAGTTCTGCTGGATGTACTCCTGTGCCGCGCGCGCGTCCGACCCGGTCTCGAACTGGTCCAGGTCGGATTCGTCGTCGACCTGTCCGGCACCGACCGCCATCCCGGCGGTCACCAGCAGCATGATCACGATGACGACTTTGCTGTGGTCGATCAGCGCCTCGGCAACTCGCTCGGGGAAGCTCGTCACTCCTGATCACTCCGATCACTCGACGCAGTAACCATTCTTGTCCGAACGATGGGCCATCCTGAATAAATATTTGTTGTTATTGCCATACATACATTGCCGCAACGGGTCGTCTGCAGTCAGGGGACTGTTTGCTCGTCGCGTCCGCTCCTCGCAAAATAGCCCTGGCTGGATTCGAACCAGCGTCAGTGGCTGTCTTCCACACCCGCGAATCCGGACGTGTCCAAAGGCCACTATGATTGGCCACTACACCACAGGGCTGCAGGCTCCTCTATCTGTTGCTGATACAAGTGTGTTACTTTCCGCCGTCCCACGGCAGGATTAGATGTGACCCTCGTCCTCGAGCCCCTCCATCACGTCGTCGACGAACGACTCGACGTCATCGTAGGGGAACTCCGCACCCGACAGCTCGGAGTTCAGCTCCATCGCCGTCATCGAGAACTCGCCCGACTCGAACGAGGTCGCTGGCCCGTTCGGCAGCGCCGGCACCAGATCCATCGGGCTGTTGATCGGATAGTCTGCTCCTTCGAACGCGTCGATGAACTGCTGACGCAGGTCGTCTTTGTCGACCATGTTAGACGGTTCTCCTACACCGCTGAAAAAGATTGGTATGGGGAAAACGTTACCGGAGTTTCTAGTTTATCGAAGACAGAACTGCGCTTCGGCCGGAGCTGCTGGGTCTCCCGAGCACCGAGGGCTACAGTTCGGCGAGGACCGCGTCGACGTCGCCGAGGGTTTCGATAATGAAATCCGGCTCGATGTCGCTGTCGGCGATATCCGCCCGGTCGGTCACGCCGCTCAGCGTGAGGACGGTGGTCATGCCGGCGCGGTCGCCCATGCGGAGGTCCGTGTCGAGGCGGTCGCCGACGACGAGACACTCCTCGGGTGAGGCGCCCAGGCGGTCGAGCGCGGCCGATTGCGCCGCTTCGGAGGGCTTGCCCAGGATCGCGTCCGGATCGCGACCGACGACCGCCGCGACCGCGCCGATGATCGCCCCCGACCCCGGGACCAGCCCCCCGTCTTCCATCGGGAACGTGCGGTCGGGGTCCGAGCCGAGGAAGACGGTGTCCGGACCGACGGCGTCGAGTGCCGTCTGCATGTCGCCGTAGTCGAACGACTCCGTCCAGGAGGCGACGAGGACGTCACACCGGTCGGGGTCGGTCGTCAGCAACAGGTCTGCTGCCCGGAGCTGCTCTCGGAGGCCGTCGTCGCCGATCAACAGGATCTCCTCGTCGGCGTGGTGGGCCTGGAGGTACTCGGTGGTGACGACGCCAGCAGAGCAGGCCTGCATCCCGTCGACATCCAGCCCCAGGCCGGCGAGATGGTCGAGGTACGCGTCGCCGTCCTTGAGGGGGTTGTTCGAGAAGAACAGCACGTCGGCACCGGCCGCCCGGAGCGCGTCGATCCCCGTCGCTGCGCCGTCCACGAGGTCCCCGCCCCGGTACACCGTCCCGTCCAGATCGACGATCGCTCCCCGCAGTGTCATACGCCACAGAACGGACTGCTGATTCTTATACGGTCTGCTGTCCGGTCTTACGAGCCGCCGGAGGAAATGAAAGAGATCGTTCATATGGTTTTAATAACGATTCTCCCCGTTTGTGATTGCATGGAACGTCGAAGATTCCTGTTGGCCGTCACCAGCGCGGGTGTGCTGGGGGTAGCCGGGTGCATCGGTGACGGCGACGACGGTGGGAACGGGAACGGGGACGACGGTGGCAACGGCAGTGGAAACGGCGGCGATGGTGACAGAAACGGCGACGGTGGCGGAAACGGCGACGGTGACGGAAACGGCGACATGGAGACGCCAACCGAGACACCGACGGAAAACGGCGGCGACAACGGGATGGAGAACGGCGACGACGGCGGAAACGGCAACGGGTCGGCGGGACCGGCGCTCGGTGAGAATTTCACCTGGGAGAGTTCGTTCGTAGCCGAGATGACCGCCGAAACACCCGAGATGGGGGAAGCGACGACGACAGTCCGCTTCAACAGCGGGGACTTCCACCAGACCGTCGAATCCAACCAGGGAACGTTCGACATGTACCGGGTGGATGGTGACCTCTACATGGTACAGCAGGGAGAGACCTGCATCAAGAATCCGGGGCAGATGCCGGCGACGGAGTCGGGAGTAAATCCGGAGAATCAGGACTCCGTAGCGGAGAACTACCCCGACCTGACACCCGAGGGGCGGGACACGATCGACGGCGAGGAGATGTACGTCTACGAGGCCCAGTCGGACGGGCAGACGATGACGTGGTACGTCAGCGTCGAGTCGGGGTACCTGCGCCGGATAGAGTTCGACCAGGGGACGGTCGACTACCACTCCTGGGGTGAGGTCGGCCCCATCGAGAAACCGGACATGGAGTGTCAGGAGGTCGGCGGCGGCGATGGCGGTGGCGACGGCTACGGCGGCTAGCACTATCGTCGGCGGCTCTTTCCGGTGTCCCACACGTTGATAGCCGCCGGTCCACAAGGGCGGCCATGGCGACCGTCGAGACCGGGGCACGGCTGCATTTCGGCTTCCAGAACCTCTCGCTCGCTCACGAGCGGCTCTACGGTGGGATCGGGGTGGCGCTGGCCGAGCCGCGCCTGATCGTCGAGGCCGGGCGGGCCGACGGGATCCGCTGCGATGACCCGAGTGTCAGGCCGTACGCGCAGCGTGCTGTCGAGGTGCTGGACGTTCCGGGCGCCGAGGTGCGGGTCCCCAAGCAGTTCGGCCGCCACGTCGGTCTGGGGAACGGGACCCAGGTCGCGCTCGCGTGCCTGCAGGCGATCGCGGAGGCGCACGACCGCGCGGCCGACGTCCGCGAGCGGGCGCCCGAACTCGACCGCGGCGGCCGTAGCGGTGTCGGCGTGGCGACGTTCGAACACGGCGGGTTCGTCGTCGACGCTGGTCACCCGACCGAGCGGTTCACCGCCGAACCGCCCGACCCGGGCGACTGGCGGGTGCCGGAACCCATCGCGGCGTGGCCGCTGCCGGATCACATCAGGTTCGTCCTCGTGACGCCGGCGGTCCAAGCGGGCCGGAGCGGCGAGGAGGAGGACGACAGCATGCGCCGCGTGGTCGAACGGGCGGACCCCGGCATCGGCGACGAGATCGCGACGCTGGTCACCCGACGGCTCCTCCCCGCGGTCGTGGAGAGCGACGTCGACGCGTTCGGGCGCGCAGTTGCACGACTCGGCCGCCTCAACGGCGCCTGGTACGCCGACGAACAGGGCGGGGTGTACCGCCCGCCCGCCGGTCGACTGATCGAGGCGCTGGACGACAGCAGCGCCGTCACCGGTGCCGGCCAGTCCTCCTGGGGTCCGACGGTGTACGGCGTCACCGATGCCGAGGCTGTCGAGCGGGCGGTCGCCGACGCGGAAACGGCACTCGCTGACCTCGACATCGACGGCGAGGTTCGCGTCGTCGAACCGGAAAACGAGGGTGCGACCGTCGACCCGTAGTGGCTCTTTCTCATACTGGTGGCTGTACGTACGTGAACACTCGAATTGAGAATCCAGGCGGAACCGGTGGCGATGATGAACAGTTACCCCCACCGAGCCCCGTCTGACGAGACGCTTCCCTGAGCCACCACTTCATACGGACAGCTGTGAGCTGTTACCCGTGTTCCGCCTCCTGTCCCCGGTATCAGTCACAAATACGCCGATCTTGTCGACTGCGACGGAGGCCGATCACAGCAGTCCGTATCAGAACGGCGCGTCCGGTCCGTCGTCGGTTCCGCCGTCAGCGCTGGCAGCCGCACCGACGTCGCTCTCGACGGGCCCCGCCCAGCCCTCGATGCCCGGTGCGAGGCTCTCGACGCGGCCGTCGAACCCCTCGTAGGAGGTGATCAGCCGCGCCGCCTGGACGCTGGCCTTCCCGTGGGGGCAGACCGTGACGACGTGGTCGGCGTCGCTGACCCGGTCGACCTCCTGGGAGAGCCGGGAGAACGGGACGTTCACGCTCCCCGGAATGTGCTCGCGTTCGAACGCCCGCGGCTCCCTGATGTCGACGATCACCGGCTCGTCCTCGCCGTCCTCGATTGCCTCGGCGAGTTCCTCGCCCGAAATCTCACCGTCCATACTCCGTCGTTGGCCGGCGTCGAATATACCGCTGACGGACCGCAGGCGTCAGCGGGTCGTGTGCTTCCACAGCGTCACGTCCGACAGTATCAGTAACACCACGTCAGCGTGGATCCACCGTCCTGATCCTCGATCAAGTCCTGCAGGGGGACCTGCAGTTCGTAGGAGTCGATCACCAGCAGGACGCGGTCGAGCGAGAGGTCGCCGTTCTCGTAGTCGTCGATCGCATCCAGCGCGCCGTCGAGCGTGGCGACACCGTCCTCGTCGACGTAGCGATTGCATTCGGGCTCAGCTTCGACGGTCAGCGTTCCTGTTCCGTGCGCAGCAGTCCGTCGTGCTCGGCCAGCAGCAGCCCCTCGATGGTCGCGTCGTTGGCGGGTTCCGAGCGGGCGCGCTCCAGCGCGTCCCCGACCCCCACCGTCGTGACCGACAGGAACTCGTTAGAGTCGTGCTCGACGCCGACGGGTTCCAGCCCCTCCGCGAAGACGATGCCGCGACGGTGGCGGAGCACGCCCGTGGCACACCAGAACTCCTCCAGCAGCGAGACGCCGGCGGGATCGAAGCCGGTCTCCTCGCGCAGTTCGCGGGCGCCCGCGGTGGTGAACGACTCGCCGTCCTCGACGATGCCGGCGGGCAGTTCCAGACAGTGCTCGCGGATCGCGGGGCGGTACTGCTCGACCATCAGCACCTCGTCGTCGGCGACGGCGACGATCACGACCGCCGGCGGGAGTTCCGCCCAGTAGTATCGCTTGCGGGTGCCGTCGGGCTGTTCCATCAGGTCGTAGCCGCCCTCGTACCAGCCGGTTTCGTACTCGGTGACTGACTCGATCAGCTCCCAGCCCTCCGTCATTCGAGGACCTCCCGGTAGAGGCGGCCGAACGCCTGCCGGCGCAGCGTCCCGACAGCCGCCTCCCGCTGGTTCTGGAACGTCGCCGCGACCGCTTCGTCGGCAAACTGCGGGGCGTGCCAGACGACGTTGTCGACCTGTTCGTGGCCGACCTCGGTGACGTCGTAATCGTGGGATGCCTGCCATTCCTCGAACTCCTCGCGCGTGCCGACGTGGACGACGAGCAGCGACGCGAACAGCGACTCCTGGGCCGTCCGGAGCACGTCCTCGGTGATGCGCTCGTCGAACTCCGCGCTGTCGAACGCCATCTGCCGTGCACTCTCCTTGACGACTGTCTCGGCCGGCGCTGCAAGCGACTCGAAGCGCTCGCGGGCCGCCGCCTCCGTCTCGGGATCGAACACTCCCTCCGTCTCCATACACGGGTGGTCGGCCCCGACCGACAACACCGTTTCGGAGGCGATCGACGGCCCGGAAGCACCGCTCACTCGGCGAAATGGGAACCTTGACTATCCCTGCCGTCGTCGGCTCGGTTAGTGAGCGACCGGCCCTCCCACAGCGACGACGAGCCTGCCGTCCCCGACGAGGACGGCGACGGCCGCGGCGATGCGGACGGCGATCCTGTGGGTGAGGGCGTGGCTGACGACGAGCCCCGGGAATCGATCACCGAGGGGAGCCTCGTGTGGCCGCTGTTCCACCTCGCGTGGCCGATCGTCGTCATCCAGCTGTTGCAGGTGACGTACAACATCGCGGACACGCTGTACCTCGGGCGGCTCTCCGCGGACGCCGTGGGCGCGCTGAGCCTCGCCTTCCCGCTCGTGTTCCTGCTGATCGCGGTCGCGGGCGGCTTTACGACAGCGGGTGCGATCCTCGTCGCCCAGTACACCGGTGCGGAGGGCGACGAGTCCGCCGGCCTCGTGGTCGGCCAGACCGTCACATTCGTCGGTTTCCTGTCGGTCGTGCTCGGCATCGCGGGCTACTTCTACACCCGGCCGGCGCTGTCGATCCTGCCGAGCGACCCGGACACGTCCGCCGACGTGATCCCGCTGGCTGCCGACTACATGGAGATCATCTTCCTCGGGATGCCGTTCCTGTTCGGGTTTTTCGTCTTCTCGGCGCTCATGCGCGGGTACGGCGACACCCGGACGCCGATGTACGTGATGGTCATCTCGGTGTTTGCGAACGTGCTGCTGGACCCGTTTTTCATCTTCGGGTTCGACGGCAACCCGCTGTTCACCTGGGCCGGCCTGTTCGACCTGGAGGCGTCGCTGCTGTCTGCCACCGGGTTCGCCGGGTTCGGGATCGAGGGAGCAGCGTTTGCGACGATCATCGCGCGGGGCGGCGGGACTGCGATCGGCCTCTACCTCCTGTTTGCTTCCGGCGTCGGCCCGGCGGTGCAGTTCTCGCACCTCCGGCCCGATCTCTCGTTCATCGAGGACATCATCCGACTCGGGACGCCGAGCATGGTCGAGCAGAGCACGAGCGCGCTGGCGATGGTCACGCTGACGGCGATGGTCGTTACCTTCGCGCCGCCGGTTGTCGCCGCCTACGGCCTCGGCAACCGGATCATCTCGCTGGTGTTCCTGCCGGCGATGGGTCTCGGCCGGGCGATCGACACGATGGTCGGCCAGAACCTCGGCGCCGACCGGGCGGACAGGGCCGAACGGTCGGTGTGGCTCGCCGCCTCGACGGGCGCGGGCGTGATGCTGCTCGTCGCCGTCGTCGCCGTCCTGTTCCCGGAGCCGATCGTCAGCGTGTTCCTCGGCGACGTGCCGAACGCGCCGGCGACCATCGAGAACGGGGTGGACTACCTCCGCGTCCGGTCGACGGAGTTCGCATTCATCGGCATCACGCAGGTCATGCTCGGCGCCTTCCGCGGCGCCGGCAACACGAAAATCGCGATGAGCATCTCGATCGTCACGCTCTGGGTGGGCCGCGTCGGCACGGTCGGGATCCTCGTGTTCGTGCTCGGCTGGGGCGCCACTGGCGTCTGGATCGGGATGGCCGTGGGCAACGTCGTCGGCGCCGCGGTCAGCGTCCCCTGGTTCCTCCGGGGCACCTGGCGCGAGAAGTTCATCGAGGAGGAGAACGTCGAGCACGGTGAGGTCGAGCCCGACGCCGAGGACCCCTCCTCGGTGACGCCCGAGGGTGCAGGCGAGGACTAAGCGGAATCATCAGGAGCAGTACGAAGTCGAACCCGAAGGGGATGTCCCCTCCATTCTGTTTCAAGTAGTCAACAGCGTCTTCAACACTGGTGAGTCGAACATTTTGACGGTGGCTGCCGCCGTACATCTCAACCGGCGAGTGCGGGTCCGTCGCCATATCTTCAAGCAACTCCTTACCCCGGCCCTGTTCGTGGCTGGGGAGGCACATATTAACGATTGAATCAATCTGCTTCTTGTGGTTACCCACAATCTGTTTCCGGAGCATCTTTCGAACGATGCGATTTTTGATGTCTTGGTCTTCCATTCTTGCTGTTGTATACAGACTACACCATTATAAAATTGTTTGTTAGAAACTACAAGGATGTAGCTACAGACAAACACTTAAGCGGGGAGGGCTCATAGCAGAGAGTACATGGCGCAATCCCAGGAATCAGAGTCGTTTGCGGACGGAACGCCCCTCGTAGAACTATTCGGATCGCCAGCGCGGACGAAACTTCTGAGTGTCTTCGTTGATGAGCGTGATCGCGATCTGAATATCTCCGAACTCGCTCGACAAGCTGGCGTTGCCCGGAGTACAGTATACGATCACCTGGATCGGCTGGAAGAACTCGGTATTATTGTCGAGACGCGAGCGACAGGCCCCGGCTCCCGGTACCAACTCTCCGAGGAGAGCGAGATCGCCCAGAAGCTCTACGAACTCGATGGCTTGGTCCTCCGCCGTCTTCTGGAACTCGACGGCGAACTTGACCAGCAGTAACAGCAAGCAACTCTTTTTACTTCCACTACGGATGGCTCGCTATTTTACCACTCCTTTCAGTTGTCGCTTCCCGTCCGCACTGTCACGCTCTCCGGAAGCACCGTCAGCGCCGCCTCCGGCCAGCCGTCGTGGAGCACCGTCACCGACAGGTCGGGGTTCGCTTCCACAAGCGCCGCGATGCCCCGAGCAGCGGCCTCGTAGGCGGAATTATCCAGCCGGTCGGGCATCTGCGCCGTGAGGGGGTAGACGTCAGAGAGCGCGGGCGGGACGGGCCCGAACGGGGGAACCAGTCGCCAGTACTCGTCGAAGAAGCGGTCGATCTCGCCACCCCCGACCAGCAGCTCCCCGTCGACGTCGACTCGCGCCAGGCGCTCGT